>PMST01000274.1 GCA_003168295.1 Actinomycetota bacterium | reverse complement strand
GCGTTAAGGTTCCGTTAAGAAAGCTGATATCGCCTGGTAAGACGGCTGAAATAGCAAGAGATGACTCTTAGCCAAGGACCGCGGACGATACCGGCGCCCTACGCGCTGCCGGTCAGCTTCGCCATGTACCTGGCCGTCGGCACGGTGGCGGCCGCGCTGCACGGCCACCTGGGGGCCACCGGGGTGCTGATCGCCTGCGCGGTGATCGCCGGGGTGACCTCCTCCGCCGCCGATCCGATCGCGTTCGTCCTGCTGGCGGGCATCGGCTGGCTCACCACGGTGGGGTTCTCCCGCCCGCCCTACGCCCAGCTGCACCTCACCGGGACGATCGCCACCCGCGCGGCCATCGTCATCGGCGCGACCGCGCTCGGCGGCGCTTGTCTCGGCCTGGTGTTCCGTTGGCTCGCGCGACGGCTCACACTGGTAAGCATGGGTACCTTTACGGGCATGCGGGCAGCTAAGAAGGCCGCCCGGGATGCCCAGGGCGGCGCCATGGCGGGTACGGGCCTGTTCGGGGGCCTGGGCACGACGGACGGGGCATCGGGCGCCGCGAGCACGATCGACATCCGGCGGCGGCTGGCGGGCCTGGTCCTCGCGGCCGTACTGCTGCCACTGATCACCGCCGTCCTCGCGGCCATGCGACCGCACCTGAACCTGGCCGACGACCTGCTCTTCTACCTGGTCGCGGTGGTGACGATCACCGTCGTGGGCGGCTTCTGGCCGGCCGTGCTCGCCGCCGTGACGGCCAGCCTGCTGCTGAACTGGTACTTCACCGAGCCGCTGCACACGTTCACCATCCAGCAGCCGAGGGAGCTGCTGGCGCTGCTGCTGTTCGTCACCGTCGCGGTCGCCGTCAGCAGCGTGGTCCACCTCGCCGCCCGGCGCGCCGTCCAGGCCGCGCGGGCCCGGGACGAGGCGGCCTCGCTGCTCGAGCTGGCCCAGACCGTGCTGGGCGGCGCCGATTCGCCCACGGCCGTGCTCGATCACCTCACCGGGACCCACGGCGGCCAGGCCGAACTGCAGGAACGATCTGGCGGCCGGTGGGTGCGGACCGCCTCGAGCAACGTCGCGGGCAGCCTGCCCGCGGCCGACCGCATCGACATCCGCGACGACCTGACCCTGCTGGTCACCGGGCAGCGGGACTCGGCTACGGCCGCGCTGCTGGCGGGCTACGCGGCCCAGGCGGCGGCCGCGCTGGACCGGGAGCGGCTGCGCACCCAGGCATCGCAGGCCGAGGCGCTAGCCGAAGGCAACCGGATGCGGACCGCGCTGCTCGCGGCGGTCAGCCACGACCTGCGCACGCCGCTGGCCTCGATCAAGGCCAGCGTGAGCAGCCTGCGGCAGACCGACGTGCAGTGGTCCCCGGCCGACGAGGCCGATCTGCTCGCGACGATCGAGCAGAACGCCGACCGGCTCGACGCGCTGATCGGCAACCTGCTCGACATGAGCCGGCTGCACACCGGGTCGCTGCAGCCCTTCCTGCGNNCCGACCGCGATCGACGAGGTGGCGCCGGTGGCCGTGGGCGGGCTGGATGACAGCCTGCGGCTGGAGCTGGCCGTGCCCGAGGGATTCCCGCTGGTGCTCGCCGACCCCGGCCTGCTCGAGCGGGTGCTGGCCAACCTGTTCTCCAACGCGCTGCGGTACTCTCCGGCCGCGCGGCCGCCCGAGCTGCAGGCGGAGCTCGTCGACGGCATGGTGCGGCTCGAGGTCGTGGACCACGGCCCGGGCGTTCCAGATTCGCAGAAGCAGCGAATTTTCGAGCCGTTCACCCGGGTCGCCGACCGGCACCCCGGCGTCGGCCTCGGCCTGGCCGTGGCTAAAGGCTTCGCCGAGGCCATGGGCGGGCGCATCGAGGCCGGCGATACCCCCGGCGGCGGGCTCACGGTCACGGTCACGCTCCCGGCGGCCATCTCAGACAAGTCCGCGCTCGGCGCGGAGCCATGACCCGCGTGCTCGTCGTGGACGACGAGCCCTCGATCCTGCGGGCGCTGCGGATCAACCTCAGCGCGCGTGAGTACGACGTCAGCACCGCCGTCGACGGCTCCAGCGGGCTGGCCGCGGTGGCCCGCGACCGCCCCGACGTGATCATCCTGGATCTCGGGCTGCCGGACATGGACGGCACCGAGGTGATCCACGGCGTCCGCGGCTGGACCTCGATCCCGATCATCGTGCTGTCCGCGTGGGGGCAGGAGAGCCAGAAAGTGGCCGCGCTCGACGCCGGTGCCGACGACTACGTGACCAAGCCGTTCGGCATGGACGAGCTGCTCGCCCGGCTGCGCGCCGCGGTCCGCCGCGCTTCGCCCGCGCCGGACGAGCCGGTGATCGCCACGGCCGACTTCACCGTGGACCTGGCGGCCAAGCAGGTTCTGCGCCGCGACGGCAGTGACGTCCGGCTGACCCCCACCGAGTGGCAGCTGCTCGAGATCCTGGTCCGCAACAGCGGGCGGCTGGTGAGCCAGCGGCAGCTGCTGCGCGAGGTGTGGGGTCCCGCCTACGAGACGGAGAGCAACTACCTGCGGGTTTACCTGGCTCAGCTGCGCCGCAAGCTCGAACCAGAACCGTCCCGGCCGAGGTACCTGCTCACCGAGTCCGGGATGGGCTACCGGTTCAAGTCTTAAGCATGTCCGGGTGGTGGGGCCACGGCTCGTTCGGCATCATTTTGATTTTAGGCCGGGTCCAGGTCGGTTCCGGCGGGACGGTGCGGAGGTTCAGCTTTGGGCGGCCGCGGGGGTCAGCGGGGTCCCCGGTCCAAGCCCCCCATATTGGACATTTCACCCATGACCGGTCGAGGCAAATTTGTTGTGGTTGCGGCAACCTGCACACCCCTCTGTGCAGGTTGCCACTACCATGCACACCGACCAGCACACCGACTTGTGCAGGTTGCCACAACCATGCAC
>PMST01000067.1 GCA_003168295.1 Actinomycetota bacterium | reverse complement strand
CGGCACCCGCCAGCTCACCTACAACGGCCACCCGCTCTACACCTACATCGCCGACACCGCCCCCGGCCAGGCCAGCGGCAACAACATCAACCTGAACGGCGGCCTCTGGCGCGACGTGCCCGTCTCCTGACTCAAAGATCAAGATCCAGATCAGGATTTCCCGAACGGACCCGGCCCTCCGCGCTTGCCTCTGATGGCCGTCTTCCCGCGCCGACCGACGGCCGCGGCCGCACACCGAAGGAGAGCGGCCGCACATCGAAGGAGAACAGTCCCATGGCCTCACCGCCTGCCATCCTGCGCGCCAACCGGCCCGACCCGACTCATCCGGCGCCCGACCCATGTGCCGACCAGTCCTCGTGGGCGCTTCTGACCAGGCACGCCCGGTGCGCCGGCGCTGGCCTTGATCCCGACCAGTGGTTCCCGGTCAGCGCCGAGGAGGGCAAGGCACGCCAAGAGGCGGCCGAGGCGATAGCGATCTGCCATTCCTGCCTGGTCCGGGTCCGGTGCCTGGCGCTGTCGCTGCGGTACTGGGACATCGGCCAGCACGGCGTCTGGGGAGGCCTGGTCGCCACCGAACGCGCCAGGCTGCGCCGCCTGATCGCCGCGGACCACAACGGGTGCGGCGGTGCGCTGGCGCAGGCAACGGTCGTGGAATCGGCGAGGCGACGATGAACCCGGAAAAGGCGGCGGACGGTCCCGAACGGGCCGGACAGGCCACCCGCGGACGGCTGCGGATTCTCCTGGGCTGCGCGCCGGGCGCCGGCACGACCAGCGCCATGCTGAGCGAGGCGCACTTGCGCGCGGGTCGCGGCACCGACGTGGTGGTCGCCTACGCGGCCGCGCACGGGCGGCCCGGCACCGCCGCGCTTCTGGCTGGCCTGGAGGTCATGCCGTGCGTCAAGGCGCGGTTCCGGGGCACGATGGCCGAGGAGCCGGATATAGACGCGGTGCTGGTCCGCAGGCCCGAGGTCGCGCTGCTGGACGGGTTCGCGCACCGCAATGCGCCCGGCTCGCGTCACCCGGCGCGATGGCAGGACGCCGAGGAACTGCTGCAGGCCGGGATCGACGTGGTCTCCACCATCGAGGTGCGGCAGCTGGACTCCCTCCGCGACGTGGTGGAAAGGATCACCGGCGGCCCGCCCGGCCATACGGTGCCCGACGCGTTCGTCCGCGCCGCCGACGAGGTCGAGATCGTGGACATCTCGCCGGAGACGCTGCGCGACCGCATGAGGGGCGGCGACATCTACCCGGCCGAACAGGCCAAAGCAGCGTTGGCTGGCTGGTTCCGCATCGGGAACCTGTCCGCGCTGCGCGAACTGGCGCTGCTGTGGCTGGCCGCCGCGCTAACCGGGGACCGGCACCAGCCCGGCGGACCTCGTCCCGGCGCTCGGCACGAGCGGGAGCGAGTGGTCGTGGCGCTCACTGGCGGCCCGGACGGCGAGGGCCTGATCCGGCGGGCGGCAAGGCTCGCCGCCCGGTCGGGCGGAGACCTGCTGGCCGTGCACGTAGCCCGGGCGGGCAGCTCGCCCGGCACTGGCCAGGCCGTGTTCATCACCCAGCCTCAGCTGGTTAGATCGGCTGGCGGCACCTACCACGAGCTCTGCGACGACGATATCCCCGCCGCGCTGCTCGTCTTCGCCCAGGCCGAGAACGCGACCCAGCTGGTGCTGGGCGCAACCCGCCGATCCTGGCGGTCGGTTCTGCTGCCTATGAGCACGATCCCATCGCGGGTCCTGCGCGGGGCGGCCGGAGTCGACGTGCACATCGTCAACTGCACGCGACGGCCGCCGGTCATCCGCCGACCATTCCGGTAGCCGAGCCAAGAGCGGAAATCAGCGCTGACCAAGCAGTATGGTCGCGATCCTGCTGCATTACTGGCATCCACGTCGCCGATCCCTCCATGCCGCGTGGGTTAGGCGTGGGCTGGTCGGGCGGGGGTCGTCAGTGCGGCCGGGAGATGGTTGCGGCGTTTGACGTCGAGTTTCCTGAAGACGCTGGTGAGGTGGCCTTCGACGGTTCTGGCGGTGATGTAGAGCGCCTGGGCGATTTCTTGGTTGGTCAGGCCGTCGGCGGCGAGCTCGGCGATGCGCAGTTCGCTCGCGGTGAGGGCGTCGATGCCGGTGAGGCGGACGCGGCGGGCTTTGGCGCCGGTGGCGCGAAGGTCGGTCTCGGCCTGCCCGGCCAGGGCGGTGGCGCCGTGGTGGTGGGCGACGTCGGCGGCCTGGCGGAGCAGGCGGCGGGCCTCGGCCCGCTGGTTGCCGCGGCGCAGGAGCGCGCCGAGGTCGGCCATGGCGCGGGCGTGCTCGAGACGGGTGTCAGGGCCAGCCAGGACGTCGACCGCCTCGCGGAGCAGGGCTTCGCCGCGCTGGCCGCCCGCGACGAGCCCGGCGGCGCGCAGCGCCACGCCGAGAGCTCGGGGGGCGCCGAAGGCGCGGGCGAGGTGGAGCTCCTCGTCGCTGAGGCGGCGGGCGGTGGCGGGCTCGCCGACGGCCAGGGCGGCCAGGGCGGCGTCGGAGCGCCAGGGCAGGTAGCTCGGGCACGTCGCGAGGCCGCCGACGGCGATCTCGCCTGCCGCCTGGAAGTCGCTGAGGGCCTCGGCGAAGCGGTGCTGGGCGAAGCGAAGGCGGCCCCGGGTGTGGCGCTCGATGGTCGCCGTGACGCTTCCGATCCCGAGGTCGGCGATCACCTGCTTGAGGGTCTGCTCGGCCTCGCCGAGGTCGCCGCGCTCGATCAGGACATCGGCCAGGACCCTGGTCGCGCGGTTGCACGAGATCGGGGGGCCGGGGGCGTCGAGCACGGCGCGGGCGTCGGCCTCGGCAGCGGCGAGGTCGCCGCGCCGCAGGGCGAGCCAGGCCCGCTGGGCCATCACCGCCGGAAGGATCATCGCGTTGGCCGAAGCCTGGGCGTCGGCTACGGCGGCG
>PMST01000460.1:15168-25449 GCA_003168295.1 Actinomycetota bacterium | reverse complement strand
GGCAGTCATGGCATCTCCGGGTGTTCGCTCACGCGCGTGAGCGGCTGAGTCACCGGGGACTGGGGCGACACGGACATTAACAGGATCGGATTTATAGTGGGAGACCAGGGTGGTTAGTGACGGCTGTCGGCCACGGTGTCGCGGGCGGCCAATGCCTGATCCCGGACGTCGTGTGCCGAGCTGGCCGTCTCATCCTTGACGGTGTCGGCGGCGTCGGCCGCTGCGGCCTTAACCGATTCGGCTGCCTGCTTGGATGAGTCCTGGAGGCTGGCTGCGACATCCTTGGCCGCGCTGGTGACGGCTGGCGCGGTGGCTTCCTTGACCTTCGTTGCCGCACGCTCCTCGGCGCTGCTGGCCGGAAGAAGCGAGCCGGCGAGCCAGCCGACGCCTACCGCGATCAGGCCGACCGCCAGCGGGTTACCCGCCACCTGGCGGCGAAGGCGGTCTGGAGCCGCTGACGCCTTTTCTTGAACCGCCGACGCCTTTTCTCCTGCCGCGGAAGTCGTGCTGGAGACGGACTGTGACGCTGCACCCATGACCTTGTCCTTTACTCCGAGCACGGCAGAACGTGCGCTGGCTGCCTTGCGCTTGGCGGCATGTGCCGGGTTGACCGTGTCGGCCAGGGTATTGACGTCCTCGCTCAAGCTGATGCGGGTTTCCTCGATCTGCTCACGGATCTGGTCCGGGTCGCTGGTCATGATGTGCCCTCGTTTCCTCTTATTGCGTCGGGAATCTTCTTCACCGTCTGCGCGGTCTGCGGGACGCCCGGTACCGCGCTGAACTGCCGGCGCCCCATCAGCCCGAGGATCGCCGCGACGATCAGCCAGATGGCCGCTACGATCAGCGCCGACCAGCCATGACCGGTGGCGTCGCCGATGCCCCACCACGCGGCGACCGACGCGAACAGCAAGACCATGTGGCCACTGATGCCTGCACCCGCCAGCATCCCGGCGCCCTTGCCGGCCCGGGTAGCTGACTGGCGAACCTCGGCCTTGGCCAGCTCCACCTCTTGGCGTATGAGCGTGCTGAGATCCATGGCAACATCTGAGAACAGCTCGCCGACCGACGGCCGCGAATCGGGATGCGGCGGCAGGGTCGGATCGAACGGGCTGGTCACAGCGTGCCCTGACGGCCCGCCTGGTCATCAGTGACCAGGGGGCTCCGCTCGCCGTACGCTGGACCGGCCGCCCAGGCCGGATCACCGACGGTTGGCGGCAGACCGCTAGCCGGGACAGGAACGCCCAGCGTCTGATCGTCGACGCCCGCAGCCCTGGCCGGCGGGTAGCTGGTCAGGTCGGACGGCGGGGCCCACTGCCCGCTAAGCCCCTGCGTGGCTGGAGGCGTAGCCTCAGGCGCAGCGGCAGGCGCTGCGGAATCATCGCTATTTGCGTCCTTGAGCCCTCGGGTGAGCCGGCCGGCCACGAGGCCCGCTCCCACCGCCAGGGCCAGGAATACCGCCGGCCTGCGGCGCGCAAAGGACTGCACCTCGCCCGCCACCTGGCCGGGCTTGCGGTCGTCCAGCCACTGCCCGGCATTGCGGACCCTCGAGGCCGCCTGACTCGCCAGGTCGGCGGCCATGCCGCCCCGGCCGGACGCATCTGCCATCGAGCGGAGCTCATCACTGAGCGAAAGCAGGTTACTCGCCAGCCGCTGCTGACCCTGGGCCGCTTGTTCCTCCAGCTGGCCTTGAGCCTGGTGCAGCAGGTCCATGCCCTGACGGCCGGCCTCTGCCGCGACTCCAGAAGCCTGCTCCCGGGCCACGTCGGCCACGTGCTTTCCGGTCTGAATACTGCTGTGACTCAGGTCGGTCGCCTGATCCTTAACGACGTCAGCCGTGCCCTGCTCCTGCGCCGATGCGGGCGGGAACGGCTCGCCGCCCTGCGGCGGCGTAGCGGGGGGCAGGTAGTTATCTGTCATCCGGGCTATCTCCTCGATAGAGCATTGGCGGCCATCCGCGATCTGCGGACCGGCGGCGGCATCTGAGCCCGCTCGAGCTTGGTCCCCGTGCACCGTCCGGCTGGCCCCCACTACCCGCAGCCGGACGGCTTATACGCAAACTTACACAATAAACTTACGTGGGAAGCTTACAGTGTCCACTTAGTGGCAAAGCCATCCTGCCCGGGCAGCGCCCTCAGCTGCGAGGCCGTCCACCGCCGGGGTTTACGGCGTCAATTTCGCCGGACCGGTCGTCGGTCACGAACACCGCAACGCGGTCAAGCATGTCTTCCAGGCCCGTCTCGAACTCCCCGCCCCACCGGTCCTCGGCGAGTCCCGCCGCTAGGCGGTGCACCGTCGGGAAATGCCTAGCGTCAATCCCGTCCGCGGGATCGAGCAGCTCGCCTGGGCTGTCGGCGTCCTGGAGCGCCTCTCGCTGCTCGGCAGAGCGGGCGGGGCTCAGGCCGCCGATGACCGGGTTGGCGGCTGCCTGCCCGCCATCACTGGAACTAGTGTCGGTACCGGTGAAGGATCCATCGCCCGGCTTTGGATCCCGTAGCGTCATGGCACTGGTTTCCAGCAGCAGGTAACCGAGCAGGAAGCTGTTGAACGTGCGGTAGGTGAACAGCACTTGCTCGTCGCTGAACCCCTCCCGGACCAATCCGGTCAGCATCGCCTCGACCCAGCGCAGCGACCGAAGCGGCGGGTTCACCCACGGAGCCGATGGCGGCCGGGTAGCAACCAGCGGGAAAGCATGGGGATGCGCCCGGGCGTAACGGCGTACTCCGTGCGCCATGCCGGCCAGATACGGTCGCCACCCGTCCACCGGACGCAGCTGGACTTCCGGATCGTCGGCGAGCTCGTTGACGATCCGCTCCACCACCGCGTCGAACAGCTCATCACGATCCTGCACATACCTATACAGCGACATCGAGCGAACCCCCAGCCGCGACGACACCGCCCGCATCGTCGCCGCTCCGATGCCCTGCTCATCCACCAGCTCTAGCGTGGTCGTGACGATCCGGTCCAGCGACAGACCACCCGGCCGGCTACGACGCCGGTGCCCGCCCTGTGCTCGTGCCACCGGAACCTCGCCTCATGACGACTGCTGTGATGTTAGCGGTTAGCCCCCATCGGACCGGCCGCTGGCGCACGGCGCCATGATGATCATCCTAGGATTCCCTGGTTGCATTTAACCGGCTAGATAACCCGAGCTTCCGCTGTGGTGTTAAGAAAATCGAGCATGAGCCCGGTGACGAGTTCCGGGTCGTCGGAGATGGGGACGTGGCTGAGGCCGTAGAGCCATCGGAACTGGGCGTGGGGTATGAACGTCAGGAAGCGGGGAGATTGCATGCTGATCAGGGGGTCGGCGGTGCCCTGCATGATCAGCACGGGGCAGGTGATCCGGTCGAGGCCGGTCGGGATGTCGTACATGCTGGCCAGGACGGTCTCCTCGTAGTCCGGGGCATGGGCGAAGTTCAGCAGCAGCTCGCGGGCGTCCTGCCGGGTCAGCTTCCATGGCCGGCTGCGTTCCATCGCGAAGAACAGGCTCCGGCCGGGCCCGGACGCGGTCATCAGCGTCGCGACGGGTGCCAGCAGGGTCGCCATCGTGCGGCCCGCCATCAGCGCCGCCGCCTGGTAAACCCGCTCCGGCGGAGTTCCCAGCCCGTCGGGGGCGATCGCGATGACCGAGCGGACCCGGCCGCGGGTGGCGAGCTCGAGGCAGACGCGGGCTCCGAGGGAGTACCCGGCGACGTGGAAGTCGCCGATCCCGAGCTGGTCCATCTCGCGTTCGACCGCGCCGGCCAGCGCCACGGCGTTAGGCAGGGCATGTGCCGGAAGCCTGGCGGAGCCGCCGAAGCCAGGGAAGTCCAGCGCGATCACGTCATAGTCGCGGCTGAGGGCGTCCTGAACCGGACGCCACCCAACGGCTGACTCCCCGACACCGTGCAGCAGCACGAGCGGTTCACCCACCCCGGCGCGATGACGGACAAGACTTGTCGTGCTGACCGGGTACAAGATGACTTATCTCTCTTCTGTTTGTGCAGGCGCCTGGATGGCCCCGTGCGAAGGACACAAACAGCCCAGCTGAGCGCATCGTTCCTGATTAGCTCTGTGTGCCCCATCACAACCATCCAGTCATGAACGAAGCACCACCACCCGTCACCACCTGACCTGGCCCCGGACAACGCCATGCCAGACAATCGGGTTGGGAGCAAGTCGGTGCGGTGAGGGAAAATCCACCCGCGGCAACCCGCACCGCGGTCGAGGAGATGAGATGAGATGAGAAGCATTGCCTGCCGTGAGTTCGGCCCACCGGACCGCCTGGTCCTGGCGGAGGCGCCTGATCCGCGGCCGGGCCCGGGCCAGGTGCTCGTCGGCGTCCGCGCCGCTGGCGTCAGCTTCGTCGACGGCCTGATGGTGGGCGGCGCGTACCAGCTGAAACCGCGGCTGCCGTTTACCCCGGGCCTGGTGGCGGCGGGGGAGGTGCTCGAGGTCGGCGCGGGCGTGTCTTCCGTGGCCCAGGGGAGCCGCGTGGTGAGCAGCTCGTTTGACCTCGGCGGTTACGCCACCCACCGCGTGCTGCCCGCCGATGCGGTCGTGCCGCTGCCGGACGCGGTGAGCTTCGAGGTGGCCGCGAGCGCCGTCGAAAGCTACGCGACGATCCTGTTCGCGCTGACCAGGCGGGCCACCGTGCGCCCCGGCGAATGGGTTCTGGTGCTCGGGGCCGGCGGCGGGATCGGGCTCGCTGCCGTCGACGTGGCCCGTTCGCTCGGCGCACAGGTGATCGCGGCGGCTTCCAGCCAGGCCAAGCGGGCCGCGGCGATTGGCGCCGGAGCGCAGGTCGCGGTCGATTACCAGACCGAGGACCTGAAGGCTCGCGTGCGGGAAGTCACCGGCGCCGGCGCCGACCTGGTGATCGATCCCGTCGGCGACCCGTTTGCCGAACCCGCGCTCCGCAGCCTGCGCGCGCTCGGTCGCTACCTCGTCGTCGGCTTCGCGGGCGGCACCATCCCGCGGCTGCCGCTCAACCGCGTCCTGCTGGAAAACCGTGCCATCATCGGGGTCGACTGGGGCGCGTGGTCACGTCAGGATCCCGCGGGCCACACCGAACTCCTAGCCGACCTGCTCGATCGCGTGGCGGCCGGGAGCCTGCACCCGGTCGCCCCCGTGACCTACCCACTCGAGCGTGCCGCCGAAGCGCTGAACGAGCTGGCGGGACGGCGGGTCACCGGGAAGGTCGCGCTCCTGCCCAGTCCGCTTTCATGACCGCCGGTCGGTCACGGAATATCCGCGAGCGCGCAGATCCTCGATGATCCGTATGCGCCTGGGCAGCATCAGCGCAACGCCGAAAAATGGGCTGCCGGGATCCTCGAACCTCAGGTCGTCCCGCCGACGCCCGCGAAGGACAGGAAAGCGGATTTCCACCCGCTCGTAGACGGAGATCTCGCCGACGGCTTCTCTGCTCGCCGAGCGCGCCCGGATCCAGCGGCTCGGTGACGAACGGACGGTCAGCTCCCCATCGCCTATGACGAATCTGCCGAACGGCCACCGGACTTCCCGGCGGCCAACCTGAATGTCTGCGCCAAAGGACCTGCTGGCCTTGACCCCGCTCACCCGTCAAGCGTAAGGGCCCGCACCACCGTCACCCGCCGGGAAGGCTGAAAATCCATTTTTCCGGAACGATCCTGGTACCACCCCCAGGGCATCAGCCCGCCGCGGCGTGGAGGTCGTGGTTGATCGCCTGGGCGATCGTCTCGATGGTGGTGATCCCGTAGGCCATGGTCGGGTTGTCCTGGGTCAGCACGACGATGCTGTAATTGCCGCCGCGGCCGGTGAAGCAGCCGATGCTGTGGATGCGCCAGCCGTGCGTGGCCAGGGGCAGCCAGCCGTTCTTGACGTGCACGGTCAGGCTGGGCGGCGCGCCGGCCGGGACACCCCAGCGCTGCGCCGGGATAACCTCGGCCATCAGCTTCAGGGCGTAGCTGCGGGAGGCGGGGTCCAGAACCGCGTTGCTGTTCAGCAGCAGCCGGAGCAGGACGACCTGGTCATTGGCGGTGATCTGGGTCAGGCCCCAGTAGCCGTCCTGGCCTAGAGAGGTGTGCCGCATCCCGGCCACGTCGAGGAAGTGCTGGAGGTAGCTTCGCCCGAGCTCGGCCCACAGGTCAGATGCGGCATCGTTGTCGGACCGGGTGATCATCAACCTGGCCAAGGCGGCCTCGGTGGCGGTCAGCGGCCTGTGCTGGTCTTCCGCCTTGCGCAGCAGCGCCGCCAGGATGGTCACCTTGATCACGCTGGCGGAGTCGAAACTCGAGAACCTGTTCAGCCAGCAGGTCAGGCCCAGGCCCGGGTCATCGACGGCCACCGCGACGGTGGAGACCCGGCCGCGCCGCGCCGCGGTGATATCACGGCCGATCCTGGCCGCCAGCGCCGGATGGGAGGAGGAACTGCAGCTGGCCGATGATGCCGCCGCCTGACCAGCTGCGGCCTGGCCAGCTGCGGCGCCGGCCGGCCAGGCCGGGAACGCCATCAGCGCCGCCCCGAGCAGCGCGGCGCCCACAGCAACGGTCAATCCACGCCTGCGCTCCATCAGATCCCTCCCGTAACACCGACAAAGAAGAAGCTAGCGGATCAGTTGCTCACTTTCCGGTATGTCAGATAGAAGTCGACGGTGAACTCCGGGCCGTTCTCGGCTTTCTCCCAACGGCCCTCGATGGTGCGCGCATCATCGCCGAACGTCCCGATGAACCGCTGCGGGAATGGCTCACCCTCGCGCTGGAGTATCCATTCCCTGCTGTCGATGCGCATGGTGTAGATACGGCACACCCCGCGCTCGTCGCTGTAGAGCTGGATATAGCTGCCGTCGGCGCCGTCGCAGCCGATGATCGAGATGCTGTCCGGGGCGCCAGGCATCTCGATGACGGTGCGCTGGACCAGATGCGCCCGTGAGGGATGCCACTGGAAACTGGCCCGCCCCGCACCGGGCCACGTCTGCCCGTCTGGGCCTTTCGCCGCCACGGTCCACTCGCCCACGAGGGGCTCCAGTGCCCGTAGTGCCTGTTCTGCGCTCGCCTGCCCCATCGTGTGGTCCCTTCTCGAACCCGCGGGCATTCCTACCTGGTCGCCCCGTTTCCCGAGCTGGGTCGGTTGCCCGCCGATTGAGACGCTGAAATCAGCGTCAACTCATCGGCCGGGTACCGGTTCCCGCCCGGGCCCGGCCTGCCGCCGGCAAGCTTCTCGATCCCGACGAAAGCGAGCGATTTGCACAAAAGGATACTCAGGACAGGCTAAAGGTACCCTAATTACATTGCTACCTCTAGTTATCCCCGGATCCAAGGCTAGACTCTCTCTCCGTACGGTTCCGGAATGATTCTTTGCTCCCCGAGAGCCCGACAGCGGAGGGGACAATGAGTAGATATTCGAGGGCCACGGGGGCTTTTTTTAGCTCTTTGGCGGGAAATATTCATCGATATCCAAGGCGTGCTGCCACGGTCCTGGCGGCCTGCATGCTTGCCAGCACCGTGGCCCCGCTCACGGCGAGCGCGGCGAGCGCAGCGCCCGACTCTATTGTCTTCTCGGGCGGGCCGGGAATGTCCGCGCCGCCGTCGACGCTCGGCCCCTACACGATGACGCCCTTCAGCGCGGACAGCCAGCCTCTCGGCGAGGACGTCAGCGGAGTCGCGGGGCCAACCGGGACGCTGGGATTCTCCCCGAGCCTCAAGCATGACGTCACTCCCCATGGCGGCTGGGCGACGTGGAGCCATGACTACGACGGAGATGTCTACGCGACGACTTCCGCAACCGTCACGCTGACCCTGCCGCCCGCGACGCAGGCGTTCTATCTCTACGCCCAGCCCGAGGAATTCCGGGTCTTCACGATCACCGCGACCAACAGCGACGGCACCACGTCCGGCGCCATCCCGGTCAGCGGTGAGTGGGGAGCACAGTACTTCGGGTTCTACTCGACGAGCTCGGCCCCGCTCACGAGCATCACCGTGACCACCGCCGACCCCGACGGCTTCGCGGTTGGGGAGTTCGGGGTGTCGGGGCCCGCGTTCACCGTGACCGGTTCCGTTCTCAACACCTCTGGGCAGGCAGGAAAGCAGGATACGGGGAGCCCGCAAGACGCCAAGATCTGCGCGACGCCGGCCGGTCAGCATGCCTACAAAACGGATGAAGCCGCAGGTGATCTTATCGTCAGGGAATGGCAGAAGGTCGGCCTTCCCACCGCCTCTGAGTTCCTGGCTGATTTCCTGAGCGGCAGCGGTGACGCGATCGACTTGCCGGACACGTCGCTAGCGGCGTCAGAGATCAAGCAGAGCCCAGTCTTCACGGCCGAGAACAACAATATCCTGACCTACATCAAGCAGCGGGTGGCCGGCGGCGCTACGCAGATCCAGCTTCCGGCACCGAATCCCCTGGATACCTTCGCGTTCCTGAGCTACGCGAGCCCCGACCTGTACCTTGCCTTCCGCTCCACAAACGGACTTAACGTCAGCGGAAGCGCGAGCATAGTCGGCTCTAACTATGTCGGATCGCTCACCTACGTGATCAGCAAAAGCTACGGATTCAATGCTGGAGATACCTCGCTTGGAGCCGGACCGGCCATGAGATACCTCCAGACGATATGCGGGGCTCCCTACTATCCCGGTGGAGCGCACTGGTTCCCGCTGACAGTAACCATTTCCGAGCCATTCACCCTGCCCCGCTAAAGGCCCAGTAAGCCCACCCGCAGGCCAAGCCGACGGCTGGCCGGGTAGCCGGGACTGAGCCGCCCGGCTACCCGCCCGCCGCACTGAGGGACCTGCGGCTCCGCCTCAGGCGCGCCTAGCGCCCGGGGCACCGGGTACGGCCGGCCCGCGGGGCGGCGGACGTCGCCGGCTTCGACGTGCTCGAGTGCGCCGACCTCGACGAAGCCATCGAGATCGCGGGCAGGCACCCGATGGCCAGCCTCGGCATCCTGGAGGTGAGACTGTTCTGGCCGTTCGAGGAGGACTAACCGGACCGGCCAGGGGCAGGGATTGCGAGTCCTGTGCACCGATCTGTCGCCGGCCATAGTCGGACTCTGCCAGGCGAAGGGCCTCGACGCAGTGCAGCGGGCAGACCCGGGCCACCTGGGCGGCGTTGAGCGCGGCTGATGTCCGATCTGGCGGCATCGGCTCCGACGTCTGCGAAGAGGGCGCCAACGGGGTGCCACTGGTCGAAAGGACAACGACGGTGAAGTACATGATCTTGACGTTCGCTTCCCAGCAGCAGTACCAGGAGATGGTCGGGCAGCCCTCCGAGCAGCCCGCGTGGACCCAGGAGGACTGGGCGGCGCTGGGAGCGTTCATGCAGGCGTTCAACCGGGAGCTGCTGGACTCGGGCGAGCTGGTCGAGACCCGGGGCCTGAGTGCTCCGGTGCACACTCGGCGGGTCCAGTTCAAAGAGGGGGTCCCAGTGGTGACCGACGGCCCCTACGCCGAGGCCGAGGAGGTGCTCGCTGGCTACTGGGTCGTAGAGTGCGACAGTTTCGACCGGGCGACCGAGATCACCGCTCGGCTGGCCAGCTGCCCGGGCCCTGAGCGCCTCCGGGTACGCGCCTACGCGGATGTGCGGCCGATCGACGAGCACCAGCCGGACTTCGAGGGCTGAGCATGAAAGCCGGGCGCCGGTGATCGCGGCCGAGACCGAGGACCTGCTGCGCCGCCTGGCGCCGCAGGTCCTCGGCGCCGTGGTCCGCCGCTACGGCAACTTCGACCTCGCCGAGGACGCCACCCAGGAGGCGCTCCTGGCGGCCTCGATGCAATGGCCGCAAGACGGTCTGCCCGGCAACCCCAGAGCCTGGCTCATCACCGTGGCGTCGCGTCGGCTCACCGACCTGTTGCGCTCCGAGCAGGCGCGCCGGCAGCGAGAAGACACGGTCGCCCGCTGGGCGCTGACCGAGCGCGGCGCGCCCCGGCCGGACGCGCCCCCTGCCGGGGATGACGGCGACACGCTGGTGCTGTTGTTGTTGTGCTGCCACCCCTCGCTGTCGCCCGCCTCGCAGATCGCCCTGACGCTGCGGGCCGTCGGCGGGCTGAGCACCGCGGAGATCGCCCGTGCTCTGCTTGGGTCCGAGCAGACCGTGACCCGCCGGATCACCAGGGCCAAGCAGGCGATCAAAGACAGCGGCGTCCCCTTCGCCCTCCCCGCCCCCGCCGAACTCGAAGGCCGGCTGAACGCCGTCCTCCGGGTCTTGTACCTGATCTTCAACGAGGGCTACGCCAGCACAGCAGGAACGGCCTTGATCCGGGTCGGCCTGGCCCAGGAGGCGATCCGCCTCGCCCGGACGCTCTACGCGGCGCGGCCCGATGACAGCGAGGT
>PMST01000460.1:0-15138 GCA_003168295.1 Actinomycetota bacterium | reverse complement strand
CCCATCGGGCCGTACCAGCTCCAGGCGGCGATCGCGGCTGTCCACGATGAGGCGGAGAACCCCGAAGCGACCGACTGGCGCCAGATCGCCGCCCTCTACGACGTCCTGCTCCGCCTAGACGACAACCCGGTCGTCGCGCTCAACCACGCCGTCGCCGTCAGCATGGTCGCCGGGCCCCGGGCCGGCCTCGAACTAGTCCAGCGTCTTGGGGCCGATGCCCGGATCAACGCCGATCGTCGCTTCCACGCCGTCCGCGGACAGCTCCTCGAGATGGCTGGCGACCGTACTACCGCGCTTGAGGCGTACCGAGCCGCAGCCCGAGTGGCTACCAACCTCCAGCAACAGCACTACCTCAATCAGCAGATCACCCGCCTGCAAGCCCCGCCGGGAACCGCGCCCCATGGCCAAGACCTCCCTGACCCCGGTTAGGCCTTCGCGCCTGTAAGACTCGCCGGAACATCCACCAGCGCCGTGGCGCGTCAGGATAGCGTAGCGGCGGGCGGAGGTGTGATGGCTGGGGATGAGGATCTTCAGATCGCGGCGGCTCTGGCGAAACTGGCCGAGCGGGACGAGGCCGTCGCCGAGGACGCGCGGGCCGCGCTGGAGTGGATCGCCGGGGATCCGGGCCTGGCGTTCATCACCCAGGAGCGGATTCAGGGCTTCTGCTGGTACCAGCTGCCGGTGAAATGGTTCGCCGATCTCGATGAGAAGCTGCGGATCGTCTCGGCGCTGGCCCAGGCGCTGGATCTGCTGCAGCTGCCCCGGTACGCCGCCATCTGCCGGTCCGGGACGACACGCGAGATCCTGAATGCCTACGAGGTCAGCACCGCGCGGGGCCAGGCCGCCTTCCGCCGGGCCGCCGCCGCCTCTGGCATCACCCCGCCCGACCTGCCGGAGTTCGAATGGGGCGCGGTGATGGGGTTGGAGGAGGCGACCGCGCGCTCGTCAACCGCCGATTTCCTTGAGGTCGCCGTCGCCAGCGGCGACCTGGTCCCGGGACGGCCGGGGTGGAAGGCCCGCCAGCAGGAACTGGTGCGAGCCCATCTCAATGTCCCGCAGGCCGCACTGCTCGGTCAGACGCTGGCCCAGGTGATCCTCACCGAGCGCGCCGAGACCTGGGTCAACGCGCAGCGCAGCGAAACCCGCCGCCGGATTCTCGCCGCGCTCGCCAACCGGCTGCTCCAGCCCGCCGAACTCCCGGCTGTCACCGCTAACGACCCGCTTCCCCCGCTGGGCTGGCTGCTCGGCCAGCTGGACGGCGGTATCGCCCTCACCCAGACCGGCAACCTGAACCGGAACTTCGTCCAGCAGAGCGCGGACCGGTTCGGGTGGGACTTCCCGGGCCTGCCGCGGACTGAGGACGACCTGTTCGACCTGCACCAGCTGCGTCGCTTCGCCCAGGATCTAGGCCTGGCCCGCCGGTCGGGCCGGATGCTCACGCTGACCGCCAAGGGCCGTCGCCTTCTCGCCGACCCCGACAGCCTGTGGCGCGCGGCCGCCGCCGCCCTGCTCAGCGACGACCACTTCACCGTGTTCGCCGGCGAGCTGTTCCTCGCCGTGCTCCTGGACGCGGACTCGGTACCCGATACCTGGATCAAGGCGACCGTGGGGCAGTCGGTCGCCGAAGAGGGATTCCGGGAGAGCCGGACCGGTGAGCTGCCGGACGAACATCAGGTCAGCTGGGCCCTGCACGAAACGAGCAACCTGTGCCGGGTCCTTGGCCTGCTGGCTGTCGGCGGCGACTGGCGTGACCGCAGCTACGGGCTCACCGGCACCGGCCAGGCCACCGCCCTCGCCGCCCTGCGGGCCAGGGCCACCGGCCCGCGAACGATCCCATGGTCCTGACCTGCCACGAGCACAGCATCCGAGGTGCTGGTGCATGTATCGCAGAGCCCGTTCACCGCGCGTTTGCAGCAGGTGTTCAGGGTCGCGCGGTGAACTGGAAGCCGCGGGCCCAGACCGGGCCCGGCGGGCCGCACGGCCCGCGGAGAAGGAGCACGATAGATGAGCCCGCAGACGGATCTACCCGCCGATACGGGGAAGGCCGGCGTCGGGCCGCGCGACGACCTCGAGTTGCCCCGTCCCTGGCGGCTCATCCTGACCGCGGGCTGGAACCTCGCCGAATCCCTCGGCCTTCCTGTCGCCGGATATCTCGTCGGCGCGACCCTGGGCGGACGGGCCGCCGGGATGGTGGCCGCGACTGGCGTGATCTGGCTGACCGTGGCCGTGCGCAAGGTGGCGACAGGGAGCGTCCCCGGCCTGCTGATCATCTCGGCGCTGGTGCTCACGCTGCAGGCGGCCCTGGTGGTCGCCACCGGGAGCATTCTGGTGTTCCTGCTCCAGTTCCCGCTGGCCAATCTGGCCTTGGCCGTCCTGTTCGCGCGGACCGCACCCACCCGCAAGCCATTGGTGGCTCAGCTGGCCGCCGAGGTGGTGGGGCTGCGCCAGCCGTCTTCTCGTCCTCCCGGGCTGGACCGGTTCTTCCAGGAGGTGACCTGGCTGTGGGCTGCGATATTCGCGGCGTCGACTGCGGGCCTGGCCGTGGCGATGGCCATCGCGTCAGCCCAAGTGGTTGAACTACTCACCACCGCCGTCACCCTAGGCGGCGTCGTCGCGGGAGCCTTCCTGTCCGCCCTCTGGTTCGTCCGGGTGCTGCGCCGTCTCGGCCTGCACGTCCGTTTCACCCAGCGCCCCGTCCCGGCCGCGCCCTGAGCTAAACGCGAGGGAAAGCTAGCTGCCAGCTGCGCGGAACCTGAACCCGTCCATGCGCCGTCTGGGTGCGGAGCTTCCCGGGATGGAAAGCAAGCCGGAAAGGTCAGCTATCAGAATTATCGTTCCCGGCATGTACGAACAGCTCAGCCGGTACAACGTCACCGTCACGGTTTCACGCGACCAGGACGGCGAGCTTCCCGACCCGGTCGCGTTCGCGGTGGCGGCCGACGAGGCGGCATGGCACAAGTCCGCCAGCATCGTCAGCGCGCACACGGACGACAGGATCATCAGCATCGTCACGGTACACGCGCCAGACCGGCACGCGGCGGTGGCCGTCGCCCGCGCCGTCGTATCCGACGCGCTCAGGTATCTGGCCGTAGCCCGCGCTGCCCGCGCCGAGTCGCAGGCTCCACCCCCGTCGGCCGCCTGAGCCAGGAGCCAGCGCGCCATCCAGCCCGCCGGATCGATGTCCGGTCCACTCGGCTAAAGAAGTGCCTTTTTCCGGAACGACCGGTGGTACTTGCCGTCAAGACAGCAATCCCCGGCCGGATACGGTAAGCCAGCCCAACCTTCCGCCCCTGCCCGGCGTCCTAAGGGCATGAGCGTTCGACGTGACACCCGGCCGGGCAGCGGATGGTTCGTGCGAGGGACGATCGGCGTGGCCGCGGCCCTGGCTCTAGCCGGATGCGGTTCCTCACCCAAGGCGGCTCCGGCCAATGCAGCAGCGAAAACGCTCCCGGCGGCGTCCGCGCACGCCACGGCGAGCCAGCCCCCGGTCGATGCGGGGATCGAGGTGTACGGCAACTGCAAGACCCCGAGCGTGGAACCCGCCGAGATCGTCCTGGCGTGCGCCGACTACAACGCGCTCCTGGAGGCTCTGCACTGGACCAGCTGGACCGCCACCAGCGCCACAGCGGTCGGGACCTTGGTGTACAACGACTGCACGCCGAACTGCGCTGACGGGCATTTCCATCATGTCCCGGGCACCCGGGTCACCCTTACCGTCCCGGCCCGAACGGCCGGCGGGCAGCACGTGTGGTCCGAGGTGCAGGAGAATCCCGAACCCCCGGGCTATGAAACGGGCCCGTACCACGGCGGCCCGCAGCCCCTCCCCAAGGGCCCGATCTGACCGCACCAGACGGCTCGTCATGACCCTGGCGAGGCGGCCAGTCCCCGTGGAGGGGCTTCGTGCTGAGCCGTAACGTTCCCGGAACGGTCCCGCCGTAGTCTGCACAATATGAGGTACGCGCTGATGACCGGACTGTTGACGGTGGGGTATGCGGGACTGGTCCTGCTGGCCACCCAGGTGTTCAGTTTCCACACGCCGGTGGCCGTAGCCGCCGCTACGGTGATAGCGGCGGTGCTGTTCAACCTGCCGCGCCGTCGCCTGCAGCGGGCGGTGAACCGGCGGTTCCACCGGCTGGCATGACACGGTCCGACTGTGGCCGCGTTCGCGGCACGGCCTGCGGGCCCGGCGGCGGTCTCAGGCTGCGGCGCGGGACCGGAAGTTTCGCTGGTAGGCGTGCGGGGTCACGTGGTTGATCCGGGTGAAGTGCGTGCGCATCTGGTGTGCCGATCCGAAGCCGCACGAGGTCGCGATGCGCTCGATGGTGTCGTCGGTGTTCTCGAGCAGGTCTTGCGCGCGGCGGACTCGCTCGGCGCACAGCCATTGCAGCGGCGTGGTACCGGTCGTCTCGCGGAACCGCCTGGCATAGGTGCGAGGGCTCATCATGGCCTGGCGGGCGAGGTCCTCGACCGTCAGCGGCAGTTCGAGGTGCTCCCTGGCCCAGTCCAGCGATGAGCCGAGACCCTGGGCGCCGCTGGCGGCCAGCGGCTGCTCGATGTACTGGGCCTGACCGCCCTCTCGGTGCGGCGGGATGACGAGCCGGCGGGCCAGAGTGTTCGCGATCCTGGTGCCGTGGTCATTGGAGACGATGTGCAGGCACAGGTCCAGCCCGGCTGCTGATCCGGCCGAGGTAAGGATCTGGCCGTCGTCGATGTAGAGCACGTTGGGTTCGACCCGGACGGCTGGCCACCGCTGGGTGAGCTCGCTAGCGTGCATCCAGTGGGTGGTGACGGTGCGGCCATCGAGCAGCCCGGCGGCGGCGAGGATGAAGGCGCCGGTGCAGATGGAGGCGATCCGCGCACCACGGTCGTAGGCGGNNAATGATCACCGTGTCCGCCTGGCTCAGCTCATCCAGCCCGAACGAACCGTCGAAGAGCAGTCCCTCGGCGGTACGGACCGGACCGTCCTGGACCGCGCACAACTGCAGCTCGTACCACCAGGGCACGGAGAAGTCCTCCCGGCCGGGTTCGAAGACCTCGCACGGGATGGCCAGCTCGAACATCTGCAAGCCGGGCGTGACGGGGATGGCAATTCGATGCATGGCAGTAATCTACCTTAAGTTGTCGATTCTGCCACTCGCGGCGCCGGCCCGGTGGGCCGAGGATGGGAACATGACCAGCAACGGCACCGCAGTCGATACCCGTAGCCCAGTCCTGAGCTGGATCGCGCTGGCCGTCGTCTACCTGGTGTGGGGATCGACCTACCTGGCGATCCGGGTCGGGGTCGGGCATCTGCCGCCGCTGTTGTTCGCCGGCACCAGGTATGTCATAGCAGGCGCGCTGCTCTACCCCATCGCCTTGCGGGCGACGGCGAACAGCCGCGGATCAGCCCAGGACAGGGCAAAGCCCGGTGCCAGGGCGTGGGTCGCCGGCGCCGTCATCGGCATCCTGCTGCTCTTCGCGGGCAACGGCGGCGTGACCGTCGGGGAGACGACCCTGCCCTCTGGCTTCGCCGCCGTTCTGGTGGCTACGGTGCCGCTCTGGATGATCCTCTTCGCCTGGCCCGTCCGGCATCAGCGTGTCACGCTCCGGTCTGCCCTCGCCCTGGCCGTAGGGCTCGGCGGGGTGATCATCCTGGTCGGCGACGGCACGGCGTCGGGCCGCATCTCGGGCGTGATCATCGTGCTCGGCGCGGCGGCCGCCTGGGGCTTCGGGTCAGTCTTGAGCCACCGGCTCGCCGTGCCGAGCCATGCGATGCTGGCCGCCGCCATCGAGATGCTCGCCGGCGGCGTGGTGCTGCTGGCCGTGGGCGCCGGTTCCGGGGAGTTCTCCCGCATCCAGTGGTCCTCGGTTCCGGCCACGTCCTGGATCGCCCTGGCCTACCTCATCGGTCCCGGCTCGATCCTTGCCTTCACCGCCTACGGCTACGCACTGTCCCACCTTCCCGTGACCACCGTCTCCACCTACGCCTACGTCAACCCCGTCGTCGCCGTGCTGGCCGGGATCCTGTTCCTCGGCGAGCAGTTCAGCTGGCGCGAAGGACTCGGCGCCGCCCTCGTCCTCGCCTCGGTCGTCATCACCCTAAACCGATCCCGCAGCGCATCACGCCCGGCCCCCGCTCCTGACGGCGAGATGCCCGAAGCGGAGACGATTCGCCAGAACGCAGCTGCACTCAGCCGACGCTAAGACGGCGCCCAGGGGCAGTTCCTGACGGAAATGCAGAACCTCCTGCACCCCGGGCTCGCCGACGACACTAACTTGCCATGACGCAATCGACTCGGTGATCTATACCGGCTTTCACGGAATCCAGTAGCGCGTGCCGATAATGGCATCTGGTCACTCCGGTCCCTTTAGTGCGCGGCCGATATCTGCGCCGAGCCGACCGAAGCTGTGCCGCAAATCGCAGCCTTCTCCGGGCGATGATCTGTAAAGGCGATCACTGGCGCGACCCGCTGCCGTTAGTTTAAAATTACTATCCAGGACGGCGTGGCATAAGCCACTATTGTCCCGAATGGCCAGATTTTCCGGCAGCGGGGACTAACTACGGGACTCGGGTCAAATAGGGGAGGGTCGGGCCGGTTCCTTGGCGGCCTATTTTATTAATTCCTGGAGGGGTCGCATTGACCAGTGGGAATATCATCTGGGCCGGTGTCACCGGGAAGCGGTAATACCAGATCGGAGAGAGGGGGTTTCATCCTGTGGTGACGCCAGATCTCAGGAAGCTTGCCGCGCCGATGGTCGCGCAAGCCTCCTCATTCGTGGCTGTCCTGGTCATTGGCGCATTCATCGTGCCTTCCCCGCCGGGCCATCACCCGCCCCCGCCGAACGCCCCCGTGCCGGAGGTCGGGCTGACCGTCCAGGCCCACCTGAATGGCAAGCTCCTGCCCGGGAAACACCGGGTGACCGTGCTTCAGGACGGGACGCTGACCAGCGCCGGAGCAAGCCACGTGACCGACGGGGTCGGGACCGTGCGGGTGCCTTCCGGCTCCTACCAGGTCTGCCTCAGCGCACCCGGCCTGCGGAGCGCTAGCACCGGGAGCGCATCCACCCTGCCCGGCTGGATCTGCCAAGCCGCGGGGGTGCGGGCCGGTGTGGGGCCGGTAACGTTCCAGCTCACGGAGGGCCCGTAATGAGGTGGCTCAGCCGGGCGCGAGCCCGGGGCAACCCGCCTCCGGTCGGGTGGTCGTTCCTGATCCTTGCTGCGGCGGTCATAGGCGGCTTGGCCGCGGCCGAGCTCAGGCATGTGCCGCTGCTCGCCGCACTGCTCGTTCCGCTCGCCTTCGGCAGCCTGACTGTCTACGGCCTGGCCCGGTGGCCCGGACGGCAGGGGACTCCGCCGATTCCGCCGATTCCGCCCGACCCGATTCCGCCGAGTCCGCCCGACCCGAGTCCGCCCGACCCGATCTCCCAGCCCGAGGCCCGGGTCTGGCTGCAGCCGATCCAGCCGCCGTCGGCNNTCGACCGTCATCGCGCAGTGCCCGAACTGCGGGGCCTTCGGGCTCGAGGTCAGGCATGCGCCGGGCGGCTCGAGCTGGAGTTTTCGCTGCGACTCCTGTGATCATCGCTGGAATTGGCGGCCAGATACGCCCTGGCCGCCGGTCCACGTCATGCCGGGTCGGCGCAACGCGCCGCGCCCGCCCGCACCCTGATCCGCAGGCCGGTGCCCGACCGCGCCGGCGAGCTAACGGAGGCATTGCCAATGTATGACCGAGTCATCACCAGGAATGAGCCCGGCTGCGTCGTCTTCCTGCTCGATCGCTCCGATTCCATGAAGCAGGCATGGCACGGCGGCCCGGAGACAATGGCCGAGGGGGCGGCCGCGGTCCTCAATGAGATCCTGCTGGATCTGTGTCTCATGGCCCAGAAGGAGCCGGGCCGGGCCCTGCATTATTTCGACATCGGCATTTTCGGTTACGGCCTGCGCTCCGTCGCTGGCGGCGAGGGCGTGGAGTCGGCCTTCGGCGGCTCCCTGCAGGGCCAGGCGCTCGTCCCGCTGCCCGTCCTGCGAGCGAACCCGCTCGCGGTGCAGCAGGTGTCGTCGGTGGACCCGGTCGCGCCCTCGAGCCGGGTACCGGTGTGGGTCCAGCCGGTGCACGGGTACCGGACCCCGATGTGCCAGGCCATCGCGGTCGCAGGAGGCCACGTCTATGACTGGACCGCCGCTCACCCGGACTCGTTTCCGCCGATCGTCATCAACATCACCGATGGCATGGTGACGGACAACCCCTATGAAGGCGCCGACCTCGGTGAGTGGGCGAAACGACTGACCAGCATCCAGACCAGCGACGGTTCCGCGCTGCTGTTCAACGTCTTCCTCTCTCCGACCGGGGAAAACGGGAAGCTGTTCCCGGCGTCGGATCACGGCCTGCCGGAGCCGGGCCCCGACCTGTTCCGCATCAGCAGCCCCTTGCCGCCGCCCATGTGCGCCAACGCGGCCAAGGCGGGTGTGTACATCGAATCGGGAGCGCGGGGACTCGGCTTCAACGCCGATCACCCGATGCTGGCTAAGTTCCTCGAGATCGGCACCAGGGTCGTGGTCGGGAATTGACCCAGGGCGCTGAGGAAGGTGTACATCCAGACCGTCGTGTTCAGCGAGCCCAAGGCCGGCAGCGCGCCGGAGGAATGGGAGGACGGCGCCCTGGCTGGCGTCTCGTTTTCACCGGCCCGGCCCGGACAGGCCCCCTCCCAGGTCCGGTACGTGGTGGCCGACGGCGCGACCGGCGGCTACGCGTCGCGGCAGTGGGTGAACCAGCTGGTGACCTGCTTCGCCCCAGACAACCCCGCCCTGGGACCCAAGCTCGAGCGTGCTTCCATGCACAGCTGGCTCGAGTGGATGCAGGATCTGTGGGCCGAGAATCCGCCCGTCACCCTGGACGTCATCGATAAGCTCAGGTTCGAGCAGGTGGGTTCGTTCGCGACCTTCCTCGGCTTCGAGTTGTCCGGGCTGGACGGCCCGGACCCTTGGTGGCAGGCTGTCGCGCTCGGCGACAGCGTGCTCTTTCACGTCCGGGCGGGCCGGCTGCTGGCGGTCTTCCCTCCGCTCGGGCCCGATGACTTCAACTCGGATCCCGACGGCGTGCACAGCAAGCCGTCCAGGCTCAACTGGATGAGTGACCACCTTCTCCTCGGCCACGGCGTACTCGTCCCGGGTGACCTCCTTTTCGCGGCGACGGACGCGATGGCTCACTGGATCACCCGAGCTGTCATCCGCGATGCGGCCAAGACCTGGACAACCCTGTCCGAGATGGTTCATCCCGCCATCTTCACGCGCTTTGTCCAAGACCACCGCAGAGCCGATAGCGACGCCGAGGCCATGAAGAATGACGACGTGACGCTTATGCGCCTGCGAATACTCGCCGGCCAGCCCTCGTATCTCCTGGTGTGCCTATGAACGAGTACCCGAGCGCTACCGATTACTACAAGGCAGTGCAATCCCCAGCCCATTGCTTCACCATAGAAAGGCTGCGGACCGCCACATTCGCCGAGGACGAACTCGGGCTGCCGATCGCCGCCAAGGGCAGCAGCGCCGTGGTGTTCAAGGCCGAGGTCGACGGCGCGTCCCAGGCGGTGCGCTGCTATATCCGAAGCGATGCCTCGAGCCACGACTGGTACGGAGCGCTCGGCAGCTATCTGGCCAGCCATGGCGACCTGGAGCCGCACCTGCCCGCCACGCTCTGGCTCGACGAGGCGATCCGGGTCAAGGGCGCGGCCTGGCCGGTTTTGCAGATGGGCTGGGTCAACGGCCGGACGCTCGAAGAGTACGTGAAGTTCCTCGTGGAGGGCTCCAATGTCACCGCCCTGACCGCGCTGGCGGCCCGGTGGCGTGAGCTGGTCGCCCGGATGCAGAAGGACGAATTCGCCCATGGCGACCTGCAGCACGGGAACATCATGGTCAACCAGGAAGGACGGCTCTGCCTGGTCGACTTCGACGGGATATGGATTCCCGAGCTGGCTGGCCTGCCCGCGCCGACCGAATTCGGTCACCGGAACTACCAGCATCCGGGCCGTCAGGGGCCGAGCGGCTGGGGACGCTGGGACGACACCTTCGCGGCCCTGGTGATCTATCTCTCGCTGGTCGCCCTGGCCAAGGATCCGGGGCTGTGGCCGGTGCTTTACAACAAGGACAACCTCCTGCTCGAGCAGGCCGATTTCCGCTCCCCGTTCGCCACCCAGGCCTGGGTCAAGCTGGCCGCGCTGCACGACGAGGAGGTCGACCTGCTGGCCGCGCGGCTGCAAGAATGCTGCGCCCTCACCTGGATCCCGGACCAGAGCCTGGAGACGCTGCTCGGGCCGCGGCAGCCGACGGCCGTCCCCAGCCCGGCGACCGCCACCCGGCGCTGGTGGGACAGCGAGACCGCGGTACCCACGGCGCAGGCGCCGTCGTCGTGGCAGTGGGCGGTAANNCCGGCACAGCCACCCACGGTGGTGCTGCCCTCGCCGCCTCCGCTGCAGTCGTCGTCGTCATCCCGGCCCACCGCGCCCGGGCCGGCCCGGGTTCCTGCGGCGGGAAAGGCGCGAGCGCCCGCGGGGGAATCATGGTGGGCCCAGCCTGCCGCCAAGCCAGCCGCTGCTCAGCCGTCCCGCCCGTCGGCATACCCGGCGCGGCAGGTCGTCGGGGGCTTGGTGCTCGGCGCCGGGATCGCGCTCGTCATCATCGGGATCATGATCCACGCTGCGGCCGCGATCATCCTCGTGCTGGCCGGCCTGGCCGCCGTGGCCTGCGGGGGAGTGCAGTTCGTGCCCAGGAACACCAGGAGCGGCCAGCCGCCGGGTCCGACCTGACCAGTCAGCCGCTGGTCACGATCCAGTCCATGTCACTCCAGAATGTCACCAGATCGTCGCCATCGGTCCCGTCCATGACGCACATGACCATTTGCTGATCTTCGGTGCTGGCGATGGTCGGATTGCCGTCGCCGTCGCCGTCGCCGACGTACTCGGTTACCGTTCCCGAAATCCCCAGTGAGTTATTGGTATAAGTCGACTGGCACTGCGAGATGAACTCCCCGAAGTCTCCGTTGCTCGCGCACGAGGTCGAGAAACTGTCGTTCTGGAAGAAGGTGCTGTAGCCCTGGTCCAGGGCGCTGGTGCTGGCGAACAGGTAGTACCAGAAGGTCTGCGCGGCCAGTCCCGGCACGGAGGAGCACTCTATCGCCGCGATCGAACCGTACGAGTTGTTGTCGGCGACGCACGTCCCGCTCTGGACGCTGGCAGGAATCAGGTTCTGCAGGGTGGCGCTGGGTGCATTCGCGTCCGGGTCGGGGTCCGGGTCCGGATCCGGGTCGGGGTCGGGGTCAGGGGCCGGATCCGGCGCCGCGTCCGGGGATCCGTCCGCCGCCGCGTCGGGTGATCCGTTCGGGCTCCCCACGATCACCCCCGGCTGGGGTGAGTTCAGGGCAGCAGTCTGGGCACCGGAAAACGGGCTCAGATGCGCGGTCGCCGCGACCACCAGGTAGGCGACGGCCATGGCGACGAACGCGCCGATGCCGAGGACGGCGCGGTTGGGCCCGGTCGGCCTGGCCGGCGGGCTCGGGATTCCGCCCGGCGGCGGGTAGCCCAGCGCCCAGGCGAACTCGCTGACCACCCATCCGCAGGCGGCCGTATCCAGCCCGTGGGCTGCGGCGACGGTCGCGGCGACCGACCGGATCGCCTCGTCCAGGCTCCCGCTGGCGGTCCGCTCCCGGAGCAGCGCCGGCACATCGGACCGGGCCGCGCTGCCGATGAGGATGTACTCGCCGGGCAGGCCGGCCAGCCGGTCCCGGCAGATGCCGTCCAGAGTGGCGGGGTCCGACAGGACCTGCGGCCCGCGCTCGGCCACCGCCGCCTGCAAGGCCCTGCGGGCCTGACCGTCGGGGTCAATTATGTGCCCATTTCCCTCAGTCATAAAGGACCTCCCCGGGCATGTTAAGGCGGCACGGTACCATATCGGGGCCCGGAATCGCGCGGTAGCAGGTGATCGCGAACCTCGAATTCCGCAGCAGCCACGGTTTGCCAGCCGCGTCACAGAAGTAACCCCCGACAGAACCAGGTTTAGCGATCCCGGCTCCGCTCGCTCCGCCCCATTTGCCGCTTCCGGCCACTCCGGAGACTCATTACCCGAAAAGACCGGATAATGGTGATTTCGGTACATTGGCGGGCCGTAGGGTCCGGCCCGGGAAATACTTGCCTACGGTCATCCATTTGGCTGACCTCGCCGGAAAGACACGTTGATCTTGGTGTCCACCGAAAAGCTACCCGGCGCCCGTCTTATGGCGCGGATTCCTGCGCTCAGGAATGGCTTAGATGCATTGTGATAAAAGAATCACTCTTGTAAAGTCGTCGGCATGCATTCCTCTCCCACGCCGGGAGGTTCGGCATGGTGGCAGCAGCCCGGTCAGCCGCAGGCGCCGGCCGCTCCGGCATGGGTGACGGGCGTTCCGGCGCAAGCGACCGCACCCACTGCGCCGCCCGCCGCCGCGCCCTCCACCCAGCAATGGTGGGAGCGGTCGAAGGGCCCGCTGGGGCCGCCGCCCGCCGCTGCGCCCTACCCTGCGGCGCCGGCCGCCCCGCTGGACATCCGCGCGCTGCTGCATCCGTCCGAGCACTCCCGCCTGGTGCTCGCCCTGAGCGTTTCCCTGCTCGTCTTCGCCGTCGTGGCGCTCAGCCTGGTGACCAGCGGCGGCTCGGTCGTCCTGATCGAGATCATCCTGCTCCTCATCGCGCTCGGGGCCACGATCTGGTTGTCCCTGCAGATCGCCCGGTCCCGCCTGCTGGGCGGGGCGGTGCGCGTCAGCGACGCCTCGCTGCCTGAACTGCAGTCGGTCTTCGACGAGATCCGTGCCCGGCTCGACTACCACCAGCACGTCGACGTCTACGTCACGGAGAAGGTCAACGGCGGTTCCGCCATGACGAACTACCTTGGCACCCGGATCATCCTGCTCGAGGGCGGCCTGGTGGCCGAGCTGCTCGAAGAGGGCCACCGCACGGAGCTCATCTACCTGATCGGGCGGCACATCGGCCAGCTGAAGGCCAGGCACCAACGGCTGCAATGGATCCTGATCGTCATCTCGGTGATCGACTCGGTGAAGTTCCTCCAGTTCTTTCTCGCCCCCTATTTCCGGGCCACGGCGAAGTCCGGTGACCAGATCGCCGCCGTTTGCTGCGGCGACATCCGGGCCACCGCATTTATGATGAACCGGCTCCTGGTAGGCAAGGAACTCGGGCCGCGGCTGGACATCAAGGGCGTCCTGGACCAGGCGGTCACCGTGCGGAGCCGGTGGCTGCCGCGGCTGGCGCAGCTGTTCCAGAACGTGCCGCACGCCACCAACCGTTATCTCAACCTGCTGGCGTTTTTCGCGCGAACCGCCCCCGCTGAGATCGAGGCCTGGCGAGCGACCCTTGACCCGGGTACGGCGTACCGGCTCGAGGCGGTGCTCGACACAACTCGCGGTCGGGAGTGGTAGGCCGCGGTCCGCTCGGCTTAAGAAGTGCCTTTTCCCGAACGAGCGGTGGTACTTGCCGTCACGCAGCAATCTCCGGCCGAATACGGTGAGCCAGCCCAACCTCCCGTTCAGCCCTTTATCGCGTACTTGCTTCCCAGTCTTCGAGCTGGCCCGGCAGTTCCTCCGCCGAGGTGAACCTGACTGCCTGCAGCCCCAGCGCCGTGGCCGCCAGCGCGTTCTCGGCGCGGTCGTCGATAAACAGTACGGACTGGGGCGTTGCGCCTAGGTCATCGAGCACTGCTTCGAATACCGCAGGGTCGGGCTTGGCCAGTCCTAGCCGGCAGCTATAGAAACGACGATCGAAGCGGGGAGACCATCCGCTGTGGTCGATTGCGGTGGCGAGCGGTTCGGGGGCATTCGAGAGCAAGGCGAGCCGCACGCCTGCGCGAGTCCCGAACTTGATCAGCGCGGGAAGCGTCCGCGGGTTGAGCGTCATCCCCCCGGCGACGTCCACCCGGACCATCGCCTCCACCAGTTGCGGCTCAGCCTGGAGTTCGTGGCCAAGGACAGCTGACCAGTAAGCACGGTCGGACTGGCCGAGGTCATAGGGCGGGCGGTATTTCCAGTACCGGCCGCGGAACTCGTCCGCCTGCTGTCCGGCGAGATCCGCCAGTTCACCGATGGTCTGAGCAGGCAGAGGGGCCGAGATCACCTCGCCGTAGTCAGCCAGGACCCAGCGCGTCATGGCGCGCCGTCAGATCTGGCTGGAGAGGCGGTGCTGAATCACCAGCGCACGACTAGACACGCCGGACCTCCACCGCGGCGGCCTCGAGCTCCGCTAGCGGCTCGGCCGGGGCGGACGAGTCGGTCACCACGATGTCGAACGCGGCCAGCGTGCCGGCCACCGCCAGGGCCGATCGCCCGAACTTCGCCGCGTCTGCGACGAGGATCCTTCGCCCGCCCGCCGCGAACAGCGCCTGCTTCACCGCGGCATCACCAAGATCGTGAGCCATGACGTGCCCATCGGCGGAGATTCCGCAGCAGCCCAGCACGACCGTGTCGAACCGCAGTGCCGCGATGCTGGCCAGGGCGAGCGGGCCGGCCATCGCCAGCTCGCCCGGGCGGGTTTCGCCGCCCGGCATCATCAGGCGCACCGAGGCCGAGCCGGCCAGCGCCATCGCGGCATGAAGCGACAGCGGCATGGCCGTAAGCCGCCGGCCGGCCAGCACGCGGGCGACTTCCAGCACGGTGGTGCCGCTGTCCAGCCCGACCGCCTCGCCATCAGCAATCAGGCCCGCGACATCGCTGGCGATGCGCTTCTTCGTATCGGGGACGTCGAGTTCCCTCATGGCGAACGGCAACTCCTCGCCGCGCATCATCAGGTTGACCGCACCGCCACGTACCCGCCGTGCGACTCCGCGCTCGACCAGGACATCAAGGTCTCGCCGAACCGTCATCTCGGCGGTACCGAACTCAGCGGCCGCCGTCGCCACGTCGACCCGGCCATGCCGCCGCAGTGCCTCGACGAGCTGGTTGATCCGTGCGGCTGCGTCCATGGTTCTTAACTTACATCATTTATGTTCGTTCGCACAAAAATAATGTGCGTACGCAGCGGGGCCAGCCCCGGTCCGCCCTCCGGGCCACCCCGATCGCGCGCATCGTCCCCGTCATGCATCCGCAGATCCGTTTGGCGGGGGGTCTGCCGGGTAGCCGCCGATCCTGT
>PMST01000286.1 GCA_003168295.1 Actinomycetota bacterium | reverse complement strand
AGGAGTGAGACCCGGGCAGTAATGGCCGGAATCACCGAGACAGGGCCGACTTTACCGGAGACAGGACAGCAGCCGACCTGATCAGCCTCGGCCATCCGGCCAGCGAGGCAGCCGGCCGCTCCCCCTGTGGCCGCATCAGCAGCGAGCTCTCTCCTGCGCCTTCCGCCAGATGTAACGCCGGGTATAACCATCGGCAGGGGCCGCGCCGGACGTGCTAGCCGACCCGGACGACTAGGTCGGACTGACGAGCAAACGTGGAGCAAACATGGCTCCGAAACGGGCTTCACGAGGGACCCTAACGGTCATAACACCAGTTCAGGACGGGTTCGCCACCAGAGACTCGAACGCCAACCAGGGGATAAAGAGTCCTCTGCTCTCCAGTTTGAGCTAACGTGCCACCGGGGACCTCCCGGCACAAGACCTGCCAGCGCGACCGCGCGTTCCAGCCCGTACTGCAATCGCGTGGATTCGGCGTGATCGGCCACACGCTATCCAGCCAGGCCAGGTCACGTTCCCGCACGTCAAGCGCGAACTGCTCGCACTGTTCCAGCGCGGACTGGAACGTCGTGCGCCGTGCACCCTGCTTCGCATGCCCAGGGGGTCGTAACGGAGCGCGCGCAGGTCCCGCAAGGTAGCACCCACACGCTCCACCCCCTGATTCCTTCACCATCGGCAATACAGTACAGAAGGAAGCCACGCTGATCCGCTGGGAACCATGCCTGTCGGCAGCAGCCAGCGTGGAGCGGAACGGATGCCGCCAGATCACGGACTGCCCAGCCTGCTCCAGCCTTACGGTCCGCCGGCATCCCATGATCATCCCGGAGAATTCCGGAGGGTTCGAATACTGGCCCTTCGCCAGTTCCAGGCGACGAGACGCCCGGCCGTGGCGGTCGAACGTAGCGGGGCTGCTGTCACGCAAACCGGCGCGCGTCTTTACAGAGCCTGAAAGGTCAGGGTCTACGGTGGCTGGGGGTCGAGGAATCCGGTGATGCGAGCGCATGGCGATGAGGCAGGACGATCTCGATTGCGGCCTTGACGCCACCCGGGCGAGGACATCCCTGGCGGGCACGTCTTCACCCCACTGTGGCTTCTGGTCAATCAGTAAAGTTCGTCTGCACCACCACCGCTGCCGCGCCTGTCGGCGTCGCGTGAATACTGACCCCTATGCAACGTGCGCAGGCGGAGGTCAATTATTCCTGTTACCAGCGCGTCCCCGGAGTGAGAGTGCCACCCGCAGATGTAGGGGTTGCAGGCCGAGGGGGACACGACCCACACTCGTCCGCCGCCGAGCATCTCTACGCGGAGACGGCCGGGCACTTCGTTCACCTCGACGATTCCGACCTGGTGAAACAGGCGATTCGTGATCTCGTCAGGCGCTGCCGGTGAGCACCGCGTCGGAGAACGCCGAGGTGGTCGCCAGCGATGTCGGAGTGCTGATCGGCAGGCGCCGGGACGGGAATCCGCCGGGGACGTCCCTGCCGGGAAGATCGAGACCGGGGAAGGCCCTGAAGAAGCAGCCGTGCGTGAGACGTGGGAGGAGACTGGGTTCCGCATCCGCGCTACCAGCGTTATCGGCAACAGGGTCCACCCGCAGACCGGCCGCCGGATTGTATATGTGGCAGCGACGCTTGCGGCCGAGACCACGGCCCAGATCCGGGAGGCGCTCAAGGATCCCGGGATCCGGGATGACCGCGAGCTCACCGAGGTCCGACGGGGCAGCCTGGCGCAAGCTGACGAGCTGATGTCCGGCGCGATTTACGAGTCGGTGCGGACGCACCTAGAGCGGACGCTGCAGGTGCATTGATAACGGCAAAGCCCCGGCTCGCCAGGACCGGGGCTTTGCTGTGCTGCTATTCGGCTAGCTACGGCAGGCTCCAGTGCTGGTTAGAAGCGTTATCGCAGCGGTAGGCCTCGAGCTGCGTTCCGTTGCGGGTGGAGTACGCCGGATCGTCCAGGCACAGCCCGTTGGCCTTCAGCACGTACTCGCCGCTTCTGTTGTGCGTCCAGGTCTCGCCGGACGCGCCGTCGCACTTCCACAGGATGACGTGGCCTCCGTTGCCTGCCGTCGCCTGGTCGTAGCGGACGGCGGCGACCCAAGATCCTGCCTCGTAACGCATTTCCGCAGGTCAGTGGCTTGTGTCTCGGGTGGAGGGAGCGGGCTGTGAAACCGTCGGCTCAGGCTACGTTGGTTCGAACCCAACACCTNNAACACCTGCCACCACCTGCGAAGACGGCACGCTAGCTGCGAATTCCCGTTCTGGCGGGCCGTTTCTTCTCACCTCGGTCTCGCTCTTGCGTGCGCACAGTCATCCGGCACGATCTCGTCGCCGAACAGGCCGTTCTTGGCCGCTGCGGCGGCGCGTTGGTGGCTGGGGGCTGCGAACGAGCCCTGCGCTCGGCGGGTCAGCCCGTCCGACAGGCGGTTGCGCTCCTCTGTGAGCAGGCTAGGTATTGCTCACCTTCGTCAGCTAGGTTTGCGGATGAGACTCGTCTCCGAGGCGCCGGTGATGCCGGCCACTATGCGGTCGGCCACGGCACGGTAGACGGGCTGCGCGGTGCAAGTACCCGGAGGTGCCGGGTACACGCGGGACTTCCCGTGGAGTGGTACATGTGCGGAGACCAGGGCCATGCAGGTCTTCGAGGGCAAGGCGTCCGGCAGACGGGCCGCGCCGAAGCTGCCGTCCATGACAGCGCCTCTGTATCGCCTGATTGTTTCTTAGGTCTAAGAAAAATAGCATAATGAATCTGGCCGGGCCGGGTTCGGCGCCGCAGGACCCGCCGGTGGTGTCATGCTTTCCGCATGCCGGGCGACGCAGTGCCGCGGACGTGCAACTCTAGACTTCTAATTAACTTAGGGGTAAGTTAACTATGGCGTGGCCTGGGCATTACAGCCGGACACGGTGGTCCCTGCCCGAAGTCAGTGCTTCGAGTGGGCCAGTTCCAGATGAGGTCGGCAATGAGCGAGTTGCATCGAGATGACAGCGTTAGCACCTCCCAGGTGGATGAGGCGGGGCCGGAAGAGGGCGGGGCGGGTCCGAGCGGCTCGTCCGTTCCCCAGGATCAGAGGTTCTACCTCGCGGATGCGGTGTCTTTCGACGGCACGTGCGTCTTCCCCCATCCGCCGGAAGAGCTAGGCGCAAGGCCCTAACGTGACTCCCGGATGCTGAAAGCTTGCCGGCCGTACCCGCAAGGGTGTCAACTTCGATGCAGACTGAGCGGCAGCTCGGCCGCATCGGCCTCCGGACCCTGACCGCAGGCGGGGATCAGGATCTCCGTGGATCGACTGTCGTCCTCTGACGGTTGGGCGACTTCAGCCGGTCGACTGGGGTTACTCTCCGGCGAACAGGTGGTTATGACCGAGACCTGAACAAGGCCCGATCCGGCGAGCGACCCGCCCGCGTGAGCGTAGTCGCGCGGACCACTATAAGAGCTCCTGCTGTATTGTTAGCACTGAAATTACTTAGTCTTGAGTGAGTTTTCTGCCGGGCAGTGGACGGAGTGCTCCGAATGGGGAACGCGCGGACAGGTGGCCGGCCGGTGCCGGGGCCGCCGCGAGTTCATAAGGCCGACAAGGCAGTTGAGGCCGTTCTCGGCGAGGATGCGATCGACCGGATCGAGGCTGCCTGGCGCAGGGAGCGTCCGGACGTAGACGTCAGTTCCGTCGGCATCATCTCGCGTATCTGGCGTGTCGGCCGCCATCTGGAGCAGGCGCGCAAGGAGCGGCTGGCCGAGCACGGTACCGACCGCGTGACGCTTGACGTGCTGGCGATGCTGCGGCGCTCGGGGCCGCCTTTCCGGATGACGGCGGGCGAGCTTACCCATCACTCGCTGATCAGCTCGGGCGGCGTCTCCCAGCGGCTGGAGAAGCTCGAGCGGGCAGGCCTGGTGTCCCGGTACATCCACAGCGAGGACCGGCGCCGCATCGATGTCCAGCTGACACCGGCCGGCGTTAAACTGATCGATTCCATCCTGGCCGACCTGATGGCGCACGAAGCAGCGCTGCTCGATGACCTGACCCCTGGGGATCAGAAGGAACTGGTCCGGATCCTGAAGCGGCTGCTTGCCCGGTTTGAGCCGCCGGGACCGTGCGAACAGAAGGACCGGGGCGGGCCTATCTGAAGGATCGGACGGGCGGCCGTGGGCAGGTTCTGGTCGTGGTCACTTGCTGGCCAGGGCGGGCGGCAGAGAGACTGAAGGCCTGAGGTCCACCTGGCGCGCGAGGTCGTCGCCGGGCATGCGGCCTGCCTCGACGTACTCGCGCCGGTAGCCCTCGACCAGGGCGGCGTGCCCGGCGCGGTCACTGACCCGGCCCAGGTTCTCCTGCGCGACTGTGAACAGTTCGCGTGCCGCCGCGAGGAACTCAGGGTGGCGCAGACCATAGCGCGCCGCGTCCCGCCACGAGGGCCGGGACGGCGGCGTGATCCTGTTGCGCAGTTCCCGGCCCGCCTCCCTGGTGCAGGCCGCGGCGACGACGAGCGCGGCGACTTCGCGGATCCACTCGGGAAGAGCGTCGAGGACGCGCAGCTCAAGCCAGCCCCGGGGGCGGACTGGCGGGAACAGAGTCGACAGGTGGTACTGCAGGTCGCCGGGCGTGGGCCAGCCGATGTCATGGCCGTTGGCCATCCACCCGCCGAACGGCAGGCCCGGGGGGATTGCCATGCCGTCGGGGCCCCAGGGGCCGTGGCCGTTGACGAACATGACATCGGCCGCCAGCGCGTAATCCAGCCAGGCGCGGCCGGGCGCCATGTCCGTTCGCACCGGCCGCGTCCGTGCCTGGTCGATTGACCACCAGATCCCCTGCCGCACGGAGGCCCAGCGGGTGCCGTCCTGCGAGGTCCCCGGGGAGTTGGCGAACGCTGCGATCAGGGTCGGCGCGATCAGGTGCATGGTCCTCCACCGCTCGGACGGGTCGTCGCTGTCGTGGCTGATGTTCACCTGCAGCCCCGCGGTGTTGCACATCATCCAACGGCCGGCGCCCCCCTGGGCGGCGCCGCCCTGGGCGGCGAAGAACGCCTCCATCGCGGCGTAGCGGCCATGGTCAAGAACGCGTAGCGGAGGGCGGCGGTCGTCGACTGCCATTGTCTCGGCGGCCAGGCCGAGTGCGGCGAGTTCTGACCGCAGGGCCTGCTCGTCGGCGCGGACCGCCTCCAGGGCGTCCGCGACGCAGCGCTGGGGGGCCGAGGACAGCTCCACCTGGCCGCCGGGCTCGAAGGTGATCCGGCTGCCGTACGGCAGCTCGGCCTGCGCGGCCCGCCGCATGACGCCCGGTGCCGGGCGCGCGGTAACGTCTTCGCCGCAGTGCACCGGCCATTCCAGTTCCAGGCCGATGCGCTGCTCGGAAGGCTCGAACATCAGCGCGCACAGGTGCTCGGCGGCGGCGTCGGTGAGCATGCGCCTGGTGCTGGGCATGGGCGGCTTCCTCTCGCTTTGCCCGAACGGTAACGTCGAAACAGATCAGGATCAAGTAGTTGACCCCTAAGATAATTAGATCTACGGTGATTCTGTCCTTGTTAGCTGGGTCACAGCGCTTCGGCCCAGTAAGGCCCCGGTCACGCCTGCTGGCCGGGCCGTTCGAGAACGATGAGGTGGATGAACTGATGAGTGGACCGCTGGCCGGGATACGGGTCGTCGATCTGTCCTCGATGATGTCGGGCCCCTGGGCGGCCGACATCCTGGGCGACCAGGGGGCGGACGTTGTCAAGGTGGAGGTGCCCGGCAAGGGGGACCATGTCCGGTCGCTGCCGAACAGGTCCGGGGACATGTCGGCGATGTTCGTCAACGTGAACCGGTCGAAGCGGTCGGTGACCCTGAACCTGAAGTCGGCCGAGGGCGTCGAGGTCCTCAAGCGGCTGGTGGGCACGGCTGACGGGGTGATCCAGAATTTCCGCCCGGGCGTTGTCGAGCGGCTGGGGATCGGCTATGAGGACCTGTCGGCGGTCAACCCGCGGCTGGTGTACCTGTCGATGAGCGGGTTCGGCGAGCGCGGCCCGGACGCGCACCAGCGGGTCTACGACCCGCTGATCCAGGCCCTGACCGGCCTGACCACGATCCAGGCGGGATCTGACTCCGAGCGGCCGCGCCTGGTGCGGACCATCCTGCCCGACAAGCTCAGCGCCGTCGTGGCATCCCAGGCGATCACGGCCGCCCTGTTGGCGCGGGAGCGGACCGGCCGGGGCCAGCATGTCCGGCTTTCGATGCTGGAGAGCGTGCTGTCGTTCCTGTGGGCGTCTGACATGGGCGCCTACACCTTCGCCGACAAGCCGGTCCCGGTCGAGAAAGGCGGGAGCTTCATCGACCTGATCTACCAGACCGCTGACGGGTACATGACGATCGCGACCAACAGCAACGCCGAGTGGCAGGCCCTGTGCAAGGCGCTGGGGCACCCGGAGTGGACCGAGGACGAGCGCTTCGCCACGCCGGTCGGCCGCTCCGACCATATCAACGAGCGGCTTGAGCTGGTCCAGTCGGCGCTCAGCGGCAAGACCACCGCGCAGTGGATGGAACTGATGACCGAGTTCGACGTGCCCGCCGCGCCGACGCTCACCCGAGCCCAGGTCATCGAGCACCCCCAGGTGCAGGCCGCAGGCATCATCTTCGAGTACGAGCACCCGGTGGCCGGGCGGCTGCGCCAGGCACGGGTGCCGTCCCGGTTCAGCGACACCGTGCCGGACATCCCCCGCGGGGCCCCCAAGCTCGGCGAGCACAACGCCGAGGTCCTCGCCGAGATCGGCTACGACGAGGCGGCCCGGGCCGGCCTGGCCGAGCGTGGAGTCATCGGGACCGAGCACGTCACGGTACCCGCCTGAAAACGCACCCGCGTGAGACCGCGTGTGAAGCAAAGGAGAAGTAAGTGGCCACCGTTCTAGTCGTCGGGGCAGACCGGGGCATCGCCCACGCCATCGCCCGCCAACTGCACGAGCGAGGCGACAGCGTGATCGCCGCGTGCCTGGCCGGCAACGACGAGCTTGCCGCACTGGGCGTGACCGTCGTGGGCGACGTGGACGTCACCTCCCAGCCGTCGGTGGACGCGCTGGCGGCGAAGCTGTCCGCCGACGGCACCTCGCTCGACGTCATCTTCCACGTCGCGGGCGTGCTCGGACTCGACGAGCTGGGCTCCATCGACTACGACGAGTTCCGCCGGGAACTGGAGATCAACACCCTGGGCCCGCTGCGGACCGTGGAAGCACTGCGCGGGCTGCTGCACTCCGGCTCCAAGGTGGGCATCCTCACCAGCCGGGTCGGCTCGCTGACCGACAACGGCTCTGGCGGCATGTACGCGTACCGCGTCTCCAAGGCCGGCGCGAACATGGTCGTGCTCAACCTGCACCACGACCTGTCCAAGCAGGGCATCAGCGTGCTCGCGCTGCACCCGGGCATGGTCGCGACCGCTCTCACCAAGGACTACCCGGGCAACTTCGACTACATCACCCCTGACCAGGCCGCAGCCGGCCTGATCAGGGACATCGATCAGCTGACCCCGGCCACTTCGGGCCGGTTCCAGCACTCGAACGGCGACTTCCTGCCCTGGTAGGAAGTCGCCGCTACCCCGGTCCGACCTCTCCCTATCACCACTGTTGCTGCAGAAGGGATCCGCGCAATGATCACCATCTACGGGTACGTCCCCGCCTTCGGCGTGCCGGACATCAGCCCGTACGTCACCAAGGTCATCAACTACATGACCTTCACCGGCCTGGAGTTCCAGCACAAGACGCAGGACCTGGCCACGCTGGACCAGGACTCGCCGACCGGCAAGCTGCCGTACATCATCGACGGCGACGGGACCAAGGTGGCCGACTCCAACACGATCATCGCCTACTTCAAGGAGAAGTACGGCGACAAGCTCGACGCCGACCTGTCCAGGCCGGAGGCGGCCAACAACCTGGCCTGGAACCGGCTGGTCGAGGAGCACCTGTACTGGAGCGGCATCATCGAGCCCCGCTGGCGCCTCGACGAGGGCTGGGAGACCTACATCCCCTACATCGTCCAGGGTGCCGAGGTCGGCCCGGAGCTGCGCGCCGCGCTCGACGCGTTCCGCCAGCGCATCCTCGACGAGTTCAACGGCCAGGGCATGGGCCGCCGCACATCGGAAGTAGTCCAGGTGTTCTTCCGCGCCGACATCGACGCGCTGTCGGACTACCTGGACAACAAGAAGTACTTCACCGGCGACCGGCTCCGCTCACTCGACGCATCGGTGTACTCGACGCTGAAGCACATCGCGCTGCAGCCGCACCCCTGGCCGGGCACGGGATACGTGCAGACCAAGCCGAATCTCGTGGCCTACCTCGACCGTATGCAGGCCGAGTTTGGCGTCTGACCAGGCCCCATCCGCCAGAGCAGGAAGCAGGCACGTCCCGTGATTGACCTCTACTACTACACCAGCCCGAACGTCCGGAAGGTGCTGATCGCGATCGAGGAGCTGGGGCTGCCGTACGAGATCAAGTGGACCGACATTACCGCCGGGGACCAGTTTAGCGAGGAGTACCAGCAGGTCAACCCGAACGGCAAGGTGCCGGCCATCGTGGACCATGACGGCCCCGGCGGCCGTCCGCTGCGGCTGTTCGAGTCCGCTGCCATCCTGCTCTACCTGGCCGACAAGACAGGCCGGCTGCTCCCCGCCGACCCCGGGCGCCGCTGGGAGGCGACCTGCTGGACAGCCTGGCAGGTCGCCAACCACGGGCCGATGGCCGGCCAGGCCGGGCACTTCCTCAACTACGCCAGGCAGCAAGGCATCACCGACGACTACGCCACCGGACGATACGTCACCGAGGTGAAGCGGCTGTACGGGGTGCTGAACGACCGGCTGGCGGAACACGAGTACCTGGCGGACGAGTTCTCCATCGCCGACATCGCCTGCTACCCGTGGACCCGGGTGGCGGCCGGACACGGCGTGGACGTCGCCGACTACCCGCACGTCACCCGCTGGATTGCGGCGATCAGCCAGCGGCCGTCGGCCAAGGTCCGTATCGACGACACCCGCGAGGCCAAGGCCCGCAAGAACGAGTACGACAAGGAACAGTTCAAGACGCTGTTCCGGCCCGGACCCGGCGGCGGGGAGCCCGCCGAAGGATCTACCTGCACCCTATGAAAGGCATGACCCCATGACATCGCCAGACGCGTCCGCCGCCGAGCTGCCTGTCATCAACCCGGCGACCGCAGCTGTGTTCAAGACGGTCCCCGCGGCGTCCGCGGCCGATCTCGACCTCGCCGTCGAAAAGGCCAGGGCTGCTGCCGGGCGGTGGCGGGCGACCCCGATCGAGGAACGGCAGCGGGTCCTGCTGCGCCTGGTCGACGTGGTGCGCGACAACATCGACGAGCTTGCCCTGCTGATGACCCTGGAGCAGGGCAAGCCGGTGGCGAAGGCCCGCGGCGAGATCGGGTCCGGCCTGCGTTACTGGGAGAACTACGCCTGCCTGCAGATCCCCGTCGAGGTGGTGCGGGACGACTCCGGCGAGCGCATCGAGATCCGCCGCGTCCCGATCGGCGTCGTGGGCGCCATCACCGCGTGGAACTACCCGCTGCTGCTGGCGATGTGGAAGATCGGCCCGGCGCTGGTGACCGGGAACACGGTCATCGTCAAACCCTCGCCGTACACCCCGGTGGCCACGCTGCGCCTCGGCGAGCTCGCCCAGCAGGTGCTGCCACCGGGCGTACTCGAGGTGCTGGCCGGCGGCGACGAGCTCGGCCGCGCCCTCACCACCCACCCGGCCATCGGCAAGATCTCGTTCACCGGGTCCGAGCGCACCGGCAAGGCCATCATGGCCAGCTCCGCGCCAACGCTGAAGCGGCTCACCCTGGAACTCGGCGGCAACGACGCGGGCATCGTGCTGGAAGACGCCGACCCGGCCGTCATCGCCTCCGACCTGTACTGGGCGGGCCTGTCCAACTGCGGCCAGGTATGCGCCGGCCTCAAGCGGCTCTACCTGCCGGAGAGCCTCGCCCCGGCCGTCGAGGACGCGCTTGCCGCCGTCGCCGCTGACGTGGTAGTGGGCGACGGCACGCAGGAAGGGGTCGACATGGGCCCCATCCAGAACAAGGCGCAGTACGACCGGGTGGTCTCGCTGCTGCTGGCGGCGCAGGACGCGGGCGCCGACGCCTATTTCCGCGGCAAGGCCCCCGAGGGCCCGGGCTACTTCCACCCGGTGACCCTGGTCAGGAATGTCACCGACGACATGCCCCTGGTGTCCGAGGAGCAGTTCGGGCCGGTGCTGCCGATCCTGACCTACAGCGACCTCGACGAGGCGGTGAAGCGGGCGAACGCCAGCGAGCTCGGTCTCGGCGCCTCGGTCTGGTCAGCCGACGAGGAACGGGCCGTCAGGGTCGCCGAGCGCCTGGAGGCCGGGACCGTGTGGGTCAACCAGCATCCCATGCTCTCCCCGGACGTGCCATTCGGCGGCATCAAGCAGTCCGGGCTCGGAGTCGAGTCGTCGCTGCACGGGCTCCTCACTTACACCGACATCTCCGTGCTGCGGGTCAAGCGCTGACACGGAACCGCCGACGACGGCAACAAGCGCATTCGACCGAAGGGATCATCTGATGCTACTGAACCGAGACGACTGGTACGAGACATCACGCGACCTCGACTGGACGCTGTCCTACGTCCAACCGGATGCGGCGTTCCCGGCGACCTGGAGCGGCGTGGAAGACATCCCCGCCGACGCGTGGCAAGCGTGGGAGGAGCCGTTCCGCGTCTCCTACCGCGACTACGTGCGAATCCAGCGGGAGAAGGAGACAGGAGTCAAGGCGGTCAGCACCGCGCTGGCCCGGTCCGGCAGCTACGAGAAGCTCGACCCGGCGCACGTCGCGGCATCACACCTGCACATGGGCACCACGTGCTTCGTCGAGCACATGGCCGTCACCATGCAGAGCCGCTTCTGCCGCTTCGCGCCCTCGCCCAAATGGCGCAACCTCGGCGTCTTCGGGATGCTGGACGAGACCCGGCACACCCAGCTCGACATGCGCTTCTCCCACGACCTGCTCAAACACGACCCGCGCTTCGACTGGACCCAGAAAGCCTTCCACACCAACGAGTGGGGCGTGCTCGCGGTCAAGAACTTCTTCGACGACGCGATGCTGAACGCCGACTGCGTCGAAGCCGCCCTGGCCACCAGCCTGACGGTCGAGCACGGCTTCACCAACATCCAGTTCGTCGCGCTGGCCGCCGACGCGATGGCCGCCGGTGACATCAACTGGTCCAACCTGCTGTCCTCCATCCAGACCGACGAGGCCCGGCACGCCCAGCAAGGCTTCCCGACGCTCGCGGTGCTGGTCGAGCACGACCCGGAGCGGGCGCAGAAGGCAATCGACGTGGCGTTCTGGCGCTCCACCCGGCTCTTCCAGACCCTGACCGGTCCGGCGATGGACTACTACACGCCGCTGGACCAGCGCAAGATGTCGTTCAAGGAGTTCATGCTCGAGTGGATCGTCAACCACCACGAGCGCATCCTGGAGGACTACGGGCTGAAGAAGCCCTGGTACTGGGACCAGTTCCTGCACTCGCTCGACAACGGCCACCACGCCATGCACATCGGCACCTGGTACTGGCGGCCGACGCTGTTCTGGAAGCCGAACGCCGGCGTGTCCAAGGACGAGCGCGAGTGGCTCAACGAGAAGTACCCCACGTGGGAAGACAACTGGGGCGTCCTGTGGGACGAGATCATCAAGAACGTCAACGAAGGTCACGTCGAGGCGACGCTGCCGGCCACCCTCCCGTCGCTGTGCAACCTCACCCAGCTGCCGCTGGGCTCCGCGATGTCCAGGCACGACCTCGCCCCGCACCAGCTGGTCTACCAGGGCCGGCTGTACCAGTTCGACTCCGGGATCTCGCAGTGGTGCTTCGAACAGGACCCCGAGCGGTACGCCGGGCACCAGAACTTCGTCGACCGGTTCATCGGCGGCCAGATCCTGCCGCCCGACCTCGGCGGCGCCCTCGGCTACATGGGCCTCACCCCCGACGTCATGGGCGACGACGTTTACCAGTACCGGTGGGCCGCCGATTACGCGGCCCCGGCCACCGCGGCCGGCTGACCCGGCCGCGCGCGACCGCAGGCACAGTCAAAGGAGATAGCGCTATGGCAGCGTTCCCCATCACCGGCCGCTTCGTCGGTGACTTCGTTCCGCACCTGGTCGCGGTGGACACCGACGACACCATGGACGTGGTGGCCGAGAAGGTCGCATCGTTCACCGTCGGGCACCGCCTTCCCCGGCCGGCCGGGCCGGCGGCCTACGACGTGCTGCTCGACGGGGAGGTGCTCGACCCGTCACTCACATTCGGTGCCGTCCTCGCCGAACGGCAACTGCTGCCCCTGCAGTGGGTCGACGTCCGCTTCCGGGAGCCGGCCGATGCCTGACGAGGTTCCCGGCAGCGAGTACGTCGAGCTGACAGAGGAATCGGCGCTGTGGGACGGGGACATGGAGGCGTACGACATCGGTGACGCCGAAGTGCTCCTCGTCAAGGTGAACGGGCAGGTCCACGCCTTCGACGGAATCTGTCCGCACCAGAGCTTCTCCCTCGTCGAGGGCGAGCTGGAAGGCCGCAAGCTCACCTGCCGGGCTCACGAATGGCAGTTCGACGTCACCACCGGCGAGAGCATCAACCCCATGGGCGAGCGGCTCACCAGGCATGACGTCCAGGTCGGCGACGACGGCATGGTACGGGTGCGGCTGTGCGCCCGGATGACATCCCGGTCCGGCTGACCGGCCGCCCGGCATCCACTAGGAAAGTCCCAGAAAGCCGAGGGTAATCATGGCGGTATTGGAAATGGACCCGGCCGACGAGATCGTCGACGATCTCGTCGGGCCGGTCATCCGGGCCGGCAACCTCGCCGAGGCGGTCATCGAGGCGGTCGCGGCGGACAATCCGGATAAGGACGTGCTCGTCCTCGACCGTGACGACTACATCCGCATCCACACGGTCGGGGAGTGCCGGCTCACCCTGGCAAGCCTCCAAGCCGCGCTGGGCGGGCCCTACCAGCTGGCCGCGCTGGAGATCGACATGCCGTCGTTCAAGGGGCGGCTCAAGACCCGTACCGATGAGTACGTGTGGTTCTACCAGCAGAATGCCACCAAGGCGGGAGCAGTGCGATGACGCAGGCAAAACCCAAGGCCGTACCGCGGTCCCGCGCGCGCGGGCTGAAGACCTGGAGCGCCTTCGGCGACCTTGGCCGCCGGCCGACTGAGTACGAGGTCGTCACGCACAACCTGAACCACACCACCGGCCCGGTGCCGCTGGAGATGGGGCCCGAGGTGCACGGCAACGTGTGGCTGCGCACGCACCGCGACGCGACGAAGCTGACCGTGCCGGACTGGGACGCGTTCCGCGACCCCGACTCCGTCACCTACGCCACCTACGTGGCTGGCCAGGACGACCAGGAAACCTACGTCGAGGGACTGCTCGAGGAGTTCGACGGGCTCGGGTACGACGCGTCGCTGAGCGGCGAGGCGCTCGGGCTGCTGCGGCGGGTGCTGACCCCGGGCCGCTACTTCGCGCACGGCCTGCAGCTGCTGTCGGCCTACGTGCAGCAGCTCGCGCCGGGCAGCTACGTGTCCAACTGCGCCGTCTTCCAGACCGCCGACCAGCTGCGCCGCGTCCAGCTCACCGCGTACCGGACCAAGCAGCTGCAGCTCACCTACCCCGACCGGGACTTCACCGCCGGCGAGCGGCAGACCTGGGAGGGCGACGCCGACTGGCAGCCGCTGCGCAAGGCGGTCGAGCTCGCCCTAGTCGAGTTCGACTGGGACCGTGCGCTGGCCGTCACCAACCTGGTGATCAAGCCGGTCGGCGACCTGATCCTGCTGCGCCAGTTCAGCCGGCAGGCAGAGCTGACCGGGGCCAGGCTGGACGCGCTCATCGCCGACAACCTGTGGCTGGACGCCCAGCGCAGTCAGCGGTGGACCACGGCGCTCGTCAAGTTCCTGGTCGGAGCCGACCCCGGCAATGAGGATGTCGTGCAGGCCCTGGTGGCCGAGTTCGCGCCGCTCGGCCACGCGATGATCGACGGGGGTGCTCGTCTGCTCGCCCCGTCCGACACCCGGCGCCAGGCCGAGATCGCCGGCAGCATCCGCGCCGAGTGGACGGCCCTCCTCGAGGGGGCAGGGCTCGCGGCGTCGGCCGGGTGACCGCCGCGATGCCCGGAACGGCACCGGTCGTCGCCTTCGGCGAGACCGGTCCCCTGGTCCCGTGCCAGCCCGGCGAGACGATCCTGCTCGCCGGGCTGCGGGCCGGGGTGCCGCTGACGTACGAGTGCGCCAGCGGCGGCTGCGGCTCCTGCCGGGCGCAGCTGGTCAGCGGCTCGGTGACACCGCGGTGGCCGCAGGCACCGGGACTGACCGAGCGTGACCGGCGGCGCGGCAACCGCATCCTGATGTGCCAGTCCCTCCCGGACGGCCCGTGCCAGGTGCGCGCACCGCAATCCGCCGTCACCGGCGCCGCGGCCGAGCCGCGCCCCCGCCGCCTGCCCGGACAGGTGAGCAAGCGGGAGATGCTCACCGACGACACCGCCCAGTTCATCGTCGAGGCCGGGGGGGACCTGCCCTACCTGGCCGGCCAGTTCGTCATCATCGAGTTCAGCGACGGGGTGCGGCGCGCCTACTCGATGAGCCGCCCGGCCTGCCTCGGCGACCCGCGGCGGCTTGAGCTGCTGATCCGTGCCAAGCCGGGCGGTGCCGGGAGCCGGTGGCTGTTCGCCCCCCAGTGGCGCGCGCTGCCGGTCACGGTGGAGGGGCCCTACGGCCGGGCCTACGCGCGGCTGCCGGCCACACGCCCGGCCGCCTGCCTGGCCGGAGGCACCGGGCTGGCGCCGGTCCTCGCTATCGCCGAGGAGCTGGCCGCCGCGGGCGGCCACACGGTCGAGGTCTACGTGGGCGTCCGGCAGGCGCAGGACCTGGTGCTGGCCGCGCGCCTGACGGCGCTGCGCGACCGCGGCGTCCTCATCGTGCCGGTGGTGGAGACAGGCCAGGACCAAGACGAGCACCCGGAGCTCGGGCCGCTGCGGGCCGGCCTGGCGCTGGACCACCTCGCCACCGACCGGCCCGACCTCAGCGGGCACGACCTGTACATCGCCGGCCCGGCACCGATGATCGACGCGACCCTGCGCCGCCTGGTCCGCCAGGGGACGGCGGTCGCCGACCGGACCTTCTTCGACCGCTTCATCGCCTGACTCACCGCCGGACCAAGACCGCGACCATGACCAACGACGAAAAGCGCGAGGGCACGATGAACGCCGCGACACTAGATCAGCCGCTTACCGCCATCCTGGCCGGCGACGGGCACTTCGGCCGCAACTTCATCGGCGGGAAATGGGTCTTCCCGGCCGCGCCCTATGACTTCGAGATCCGCAATCCGGCCGACAGCACCGTCACCACGGTCGTCCCCCTGTCGTCCCGCTTCGACGTCGACCGCGCGGTCGCCACCGCCAGGACCGCCCTCGGCGGCACCTGGTCCAGGGAACTCGCCCGCACGAGGCTGCTGCTGACCCTGGTGGACAGCCTCAACGCCAACCGCGAGCCACTAGCCCTGCTGCAGAGCCGGGAGACCGGCCTCTCCTTCGACGACTCATTCGCAGCGGTGAGCGCCACGATCGCCGCCGCCCGCGCCATCCTCAGTCACGGCACCCCGCAGGACGGCGCCCGGAGCGCCGGGGTGACCGGGCACGTGCTGTGCTGGGGGCTGCCGCTCACGGACGTGGTGACGAGCACGCTGCCCGCCCTGCTGCGCGGAAACACGGTGGTAGTCAAGCCGTCGCTGCGCGGGCCGCTCAGCGCGGTCGCGTTCGCCCGGCTGGCGCAGGACTGTGGCCTGCCCCCCGGAGTAGTCAACATCGTCCAGGGCACCGGCACCGATGTTGGCGCCGAGCTGTTCAGCCGCCGGGACCTCGCCGCGCTGTACGTACGCGGCGGCGAACGAACCATCGAGCACGCACGCCGGGCCGGGCAACGCACCGGAGTGCCGCTGCACGCGGTGAACGGCGGCGGAAACTTCTGCGTGATCGGGCCTGACCAGCCTGACGCCGATGCCGCCGCCGCTGCGGTAGCGGCCGGCGTCCGGGTGCACAGCGGCCCGTTCGGCCTACCGCTGCTCGCCGTGCACCGGGACACGCCGGCGGCGGTCCTGCCGGCTGTCCTCGCCCGCCTCGCGGCCACCAGCCCCGCCCCGCTGCCGACTGACCCGGTACGCAACCGCTCGCTCGCCCGCATCGGCGCCCTCGTGGACGCGGGCGCCACGCTGCTGCTCGGCGGCCATGTCCCGGACGACACTGCGCACCGGATGGGATGGCGGCTCCCGGGAACCGCCCTGCTGCTGCACGCGGCCGGCTCACCGGCTGCCCGCCGCGAGCAGGAACTTGCCCCGCTCGGTCCGGTGCTCAGCATCCTCACCTGGACCGGCTGGTCCGACCTGAGCGAGCACCTTCGCGCGCCCCGGCACGCGGACGGGACAATCGCCGTCTGGGGAGCCTGCCTGCCGCCCGCGGGAACCCTGCCCGGCCGGGTAGTTCCCGGTCCCGATACGAGCCTGTGGCCGTCGGCCGATACGCTGGCACCCGCGTGGACAGGACAGGGACGATGACGACGGCACCGATTTCCGCCGCAGACCGCCGCGAGGCCGGCCAGTCCGCGGACATGGTGTTCGTCACCGACGAGATCTCCGGCCTGCTGCCCGCCCACGACACCAGCGTCGCGCTGATGGAGGCCGCGCAACTGCGCGGCCATCGTGTCCTTGTCACCACGGCGGGGGAGCTGGGTTTCCGCGACGGCGTGCCGGCTGCCCGCTGCACACCGGTCACGCTGCGGCCGGCCGTGCTGCACGACGGCAAGTGGATAGCGGACCGAGAATGGTACGCGCCCGGCGCGGCCGTACGGTACCCGCTCAACAACGCGGCCGCCGTCTTCATGCGCACCGACCCGCCCGTCGATGCCAACTACCTGCGCGCCACCTACCTGCTCGACCTCGTCGACCCGCGCCGGACGCTGCTGGTCAACTCGCCGGCCGGGGTACGCAACGCCAACGAGAAGCTGTTCGCACTCCGCGCGCCGGAACTCGGGCCGCCCACCCTGGTCAGCGCCGACCGGCAGGAGATACGAGCCGTCGTAGCCGACTGGGGACGAGCCGTGCTCAAGCCCACGGACTGGATGGGCGGCCGCGGCGTCCTCATCCTCGACCCCGCCGACCCCAACCTGCGCTCCCTGCTGGACAACGCCACCGACCGCGGGCGCAGCCAGGTCGTCGTCCAGCGGTGGATCGCCGCCGCAAGTGACGGAGACCGGCGCGTCATCGTCCTTGACGGCGAGCCGGTCGGGGTCGTCCGCCGGGTCGCCGGCCCGGACGACTTCCGGTGCAACATGGCCACCGGCGCACTCCCGGTCGCCGACTCGGTCACCGAACGGGATCGCGTCATCTGCGGCCGGCTCGCACCACTGCTGCGCGAGAACGGGCTCGTCTTCGCCGGCATCGACGTCATCGGCGGCCTGCTCACCGAGGTGAACGTCACCAGCCCCACAGGAATCAGGGAAATCGACGCGCTCACCGGATCACACCTCGCCGCCGACGTGATCGCCTGGGCCGAGGCCAACTGCCCAGCCGCACCGCAAGGGTCAAAGCCGCGCCAGTGACCCATCCGCGTGCTGTGACGACAGACGCCGGACTGAGCGCCTCGTCCAGACATCCTCCGTCACCCGGTTGCCGTCGTCACGCGGGTCACCGTTGCCCGTGCAGGCAACAACCGCACCTATAACCGCGCCAGACCAGGGGTGTCTCTACCGACAGGAGACCTATGCGGATGTCCG
>PMST01000159.1 GCA_003168295.1 Actinomycetota bacterium | reverse complement strand
GGACACGGCCGTTCACCACATCAAACCCGCTGGATGAGACGCGTGTTCCCGCAAACACGCCGGGTACGCCGCAAGCGAACGGTTCTCTCCGCCAGCCAAAGGGCGCAGCGCCGACTGGAGCGAGGAACGAGCGACGAGGGAAGGCGGCGCCAGTGAAGGGGGATGGGGAGGTGGGTGGGGCGCCGGAGGCGAAAGGGGACACAGTGCTCGGTTGCGTCGCTGACCAGGCGCTGGTCGATCACCACTGCCACGGGGTGCTCGGCCGGGACGCGGACCAGGCCACGCTCGAGTCGATGCTGACCGAGGGGGCCGGATGGCCGGGCGGCTCGGTGTTCGACTCAGGGGCCGGGTTCGCGTTCCGCCGCGTCTGCCCGCCCGTCCTGGGCCTGCCAGCGCGCACCGAACTGAGCGACTACGTGACCCGCCGGGCCGAACTCGGCGCGACCGAGGTGAGCAAGCGTTTCCTGACCGCGGCCGGGCTGTCCTGGCTGTGCGTGGATACCGGCTTCACGCCGGAGCCGCTGACCTCCCCGGCCGAGCTCGGCGGCCTGGCGGGCGCGAGTGCCCGTGAGATCGTCCGGCTCGAGCGGGTCGCCGAAGACGTCGTGGCCGCCGGGGTCGGCGCCGGCGGTTTCGCTGACGCGGTGCGTTCCGCGCTCGCCACCCGCACCGCCGCGGCGGGCGTGGTGGGGTTGAAATCGATCGCCGCCTACCGCACCGGCTTGGACCTGAGTCCGGACCGGCCCACCGATGCCGAGGTGAGCGCCGCGGCCGGCCGGTGGCTGGCCGCCGGGGCCGGAGCACCCACGCCTGCCCCGCGGATCGCGGATGAGACCCTGCAGCGGTTCCTCATCTGGTCCGGCGTGGACCTGCGGCTGCCGGTTCAGTTCCACGTCGGCTACGGGGACAGCGACGTCGACCTGCACCGCTGCAACCCGCTGCTGCTCACCCCGCTGCTGCGGGCCATCGAGCCCACCGGGGTGCCGGTGATGCTGCTGCACAACTACCCCTACCATCGCGAGGCCGGCTACCTGGCCCAGGTGTTCCCGCACGTGTACGTCGATGCGGGGCTGGCCACCCACAACCTGGGCGCCCGCGCGCCCGCGCTGCTCGGCGAGGCGCTCGAGCTCGCGCCGTACGGAAAGTTCCTGTACTCCTCCGACGCGTTCGGGCTGCCTGAGCTTTATTACCTGAGCGCCGCGCTGTTCCGCCGCGCGCTTTCGGACTTCCTGCGCGCCGGGATCGAGGAAGATCTTTATTCCGAACGGACCGTGGTGCGGCTCACCCGGATGCTCTGCGCCGACAACGCCAAACGCGCGTACCAGCTCGCCGACCAGATGTAACGGAGCCCAGATGTAAACGTATCGTGGTCTCGTGAAGCTGCTTTCCGTCAACGTCGGCCGGCCACGCTCTAACCCGTGGAAAGAGATGAATCTGACCGGCATCGACAAGCAGCCGGTCGACGGTCCGGTGCTGGTGACTCCGGCGCGCGCCAAGGGACTCGGCATGGTCGGCCTGGCCGGCGACCGGGTCTACGACGTGCGCAACCACGGCGGTCCTGACCAGGCGGTCTACGCCTACGCTCGGGAGGACCTCGACGGCTGGGAGACCGAGCTCGGCCGGCCGCTGCCCAACGGCGTGTTCGGCGAGAACCTCACCACCGAGGGCGTGGAGGTCAATGCGGCCCTGATCGGCGAGCGCTGGCGGGTTGGCCCGGACGTGATCCTTGAGGTGTCCTGCCCCCGGATTCCGTGCGGCACCTTCCAGGGCTGGCTGGCGCAGGCCGGCTGGATCAAGCGCTTCACCCAGGCCGCCCGGCCCGGTTCGTACCTGCGGGTCATCGAGTCAGGCGAGATCCGCGCGGGCGACCGCATCGAGATCGTGCACCGGCCCGGTCACGACGTCACCATCGGGGTCGTCTTCCGGGCAGTGACACTCGAGCCCGAGCTGCTGCCGCGGCTGCTAGCCGCCGACGCGCTCCCCGCCGAGATCAAGGAGCGGGCTCGGCGCCGTTTCGTCTCAGCCAGGTGATCGCGAAGCCTTGTACCCCCCGGGAAGGGGCAGAAGTCTTCGCGATCACGGGAGTTGGCCACTTTGCAGGTGCTGCAGCGCGTCGGCGAGGAGGCGGGTTTCGGGGGCGGTGGCGTCCAGCCAGTGGACACGGGGGTCGCGGCGGAACCAGGACTCCTGGCGGCGGGCGAAGCGCTTGGTGGCCTTGATCGTCTCGGCCCGCGCGTCGTCCAGGGTGCACTCGCCGCCCAGGTGACGCAGCAGCTGCTGGTAGCCGAGCGCGCGGCTCGCGGTGATGCCTTCGCGCAGGCCCTCAGCGGCGAGGCGCCGGACCTCGGCTTCGAAGCCCGCCTGCCACATCCGGTCGACCCGGGCGGCGATCCGCAGGTCGAGTTCGGGCCGGGGCAGCGTCAGGCCGATCTGCACGGCCGGGCGGACCTGTTCATAGGCCGGCATCGTCGCGGTGAACGGGCGGCCGGATATCTCGATCACCTCAAGCGCCCGCACGATCCGGCGCTCGTTGCCCGGCAGGATCGCGGCGGCCGCGTCCGGGTCGAGCGTGGCCAGGCGGGCGTGCAGCGCGGCGGGGCCCAGGCGGGCGAGCTCCTCGGTGAGGCGGGCACGGGTAGCGGTGTCCGTTCCGGGAAAATGAAGGTCGTCCAGGGCCGCGCGGACGTACAGGCCTGAGCCGCCGACCAGCACCGGCACCCGCCCGCGGGCCGCGATGTCGTCGATCGCGGCGCGGGCCAGTTTCTGGTATTCGGCCACGTTCGCGGCCTGGGTCACCGGCCAGATGTCGAGCAGGTGATGCGGCACCCCCTGCCGCGCGGCCTCGGGCTCCTTGGCCGTGCCGATGTCCATGCCCTGGTAGAGCTGCATCGAGTCGGCGTTCACGACCTCCCCGCCCAGCGCGCGGGCCAGCGCGATGCCCAGCCCGGACTTGCCGGTGGCGGTGGCCCCGACCACGGCGACGACGTGCGTGTTCATGCCCCTAGTGTGCCTGTCGCGGCTGGGTCGCGGCGGCGCCAGCTGGCGACGTAGTAGGTGACCTCAAACGGTGCCGCGGCGTATTCGAGCGCGGCGTCGAAATCGTCCTGGCCTGCCGCGCCGGCCAGGACCTGCCAGGCCGCGCGCCCGGCCACGAACAGGTCGCCGTCCTGGGCCGGGTCCAGGGCGGCCAGAGCGCGGGGACTGGGCGCGGCCAGGGCCGCCGCGACCTGCTCGTCGTAGCGGTCGGCGGCAGCATCGGCGGCACCGGGGACGCCACGCGCCCGGCGGCCGGGACCATCCCCCATGGCCAGCACCGCTACCCGCGGCGCGAGCGCGGCGATCGTCTCGCCCAGTTCCAGGCACTCCGCCGTCGTCGCATCAGCCGCTATCCCCCACCACGCCACCGGAAACGGGCCGACCCCGGGCGGGTCCTGGCCGGCCGACCCGGTCGTGGTCGCCGCCGACCCGGCCACGCCCGCGAGCAGCCACTTCGCGATGGTGAGCGAGAGCGGAAGGCCCGGCGCACCCGGGCCGAGGGCCACGGCCGGGGGGAGGGTGAACGGGATGCCGAACTCATCCAGGCTGGCCACCGCACCCGGCGGATATTCCGCCGTACGCCCGGCGCCGCCGACGACCGCGATCAGGTCCGGCCGCTCGGCCGCCAGCGCGGCGACCGCCTCGTGGCACGCCGCCCGCAACCGGTTAAGCTCCGTACCGCCGGATTCGGGCATGCCGGTGGCCTCGGGGACCAGCAGCGGCGGGTTGGGGCAGACCGCCGCGGCGATCAGCATCGGCCTAAGCGCGCGTCCGCGGCGCGGGCATGCCGAGGAGGACGGGAGCGGCCGCCGCCGGGGGTGCTGGGTCGGGGGGTGCGGCGGCGGGGGGCGCTGCGGCGGCTTGCCAGGCGTCGCCGGCGCGGGTGCGGCGGACCGAGAGCGGGGCGCCGTCGGCCAGCAGGTAGTGGGGGGCGCCGCGGGT
>PMST01000008.1 GCA_003168295.1 Actinomycetota bacterium | reverse complement strand
TCCGGCCCGACCTGGAAACGGAGGGGTGGCTGCCCCGCCGTCACCGCGGCGTAGATCGCCGCCGCGCCCTTGGCCGGGTCGTTGACCTGACCGCCGTTGCTCGTCGCGACGGCCTGGCGCACCCGGCCAGCGGTGGCGGCATAGTCCGGCAGTTCCTTCTCCGTGGTGCGCAGTGAACTGCCGTCGAGGAAGCTCGTGCGAAAACTGCCGGGCTCGACGATGGTGACCCTGATCCCGAGCGGAGACAGCTCCGCCTGCATCGCTTCGCTCAGGCCCTCGACGGCGAACTTCGTCGCCCCGTAGACCCCCCAGCCGGCGACTTGAGCGAACCCGCCCATGGAGGAGATGTTGAGGACATGCCCGGAGCGCGCCGCCCGCATGGACGGAAGGACGGCGCGGGTCACGTTCAAGAGCCCGAAGACGTTCGTGGCGAAGACGGCCTCGACCTCAGCGGCAGAGGCCTCCTCCACCGCGCCGAGCAGACCCCGCCCGGCGTTGTTGACCAAGACGTCGATGGAGCCGAACCGGGCGATGGCTGCTTCAGCCGCCGCCATCGCCTGACTCTCGTCGGTGACGTCGAGAGCCACCGGGAGGAGCCGCCCGGAAAGCCCCGGCGCGGCCGCGAACGCAGCCTCGACCTGGCTCAGGGCCCGTGCCGTGGCGACGACATCGGCACCGGCTTCGAGCGCGCGGAGCGCCACCTCGTGCCCGAGCCCGCGCGCCGCACCGGTGATGAACCACGTTGCCAAGGTATCTCCCGCTGACTAGAAAAGTGTACTGTACGTACAGTACACCTACAGTTCGCGAGAGGACGCGGTCGACAGGACACCGAGCCTGCTAGAGCCGGTCACGGTCCGTTCGATAAATAGGGTTTGATCTGCCTGGAATCCTCGGTCGCCTCACTGGCGGTTAGCCGGGCCCGCGTTGCCGACGATGGCGGCGAACGGCGGGATCACCAGCGCGATGATCGAGCAGATGACCGCCGCCGTCACCGAGTACCGGTCTATGACCGCCCAGGAGAGCACGAACAGGCCGATGCAGATCCCCATGAGCAGGAAGTACAGGCGCTTGTCGCCCCGGGAAGGCGGCAGGCCGATCGGAGCGCGCGGCTCCTGGTCGCTGGCCGCCACGTGAATTCACCCGGCGAAGCTGGGCTACCTGGCCTGCTCGGCGACACCCTGGGCCACGGCGCACGGCGCGCACAGCGGTACGTCGATCTCGCCATCCCTGGCCGTGGTGAGCCGCCGCGTGATCACCGCGTGCCCGTCACATACGCCCATGTCGTCAGGGTGTGACCTGGTGCAGGCACACCCGCAGTCACGCCTGGCGAAGACCGGCCCGATGCGCCAGCCCTCGAGCAGGCCGCGGATGGCCGGGTCGGTGGTGAGCTTGTGGAACGCCTCGGAGGTTACTGCCGCCGTGCGCTCCGCCCACTCGGTCGCCACCGCCGAGGCGGCTTCCCACGCCGCGGCCAACTGCCGTACCGGGTTCTCGCCATTGCCACTCATAACTACATCTTCTCACCATGGGAGGCCCGTGACCAGCGCGGTGCCTCAGAGCGACCGGCAGCACGCCCAGCGCGCTGCCTCAGAACCCCCGCCAGCCGTCCGGATCCGGCTGAGCGGCCAGCGGGGCGCCGGCGTCATACGGCTCCCTGGTGAAGACGAACGACCCGAGGTCGAGGTGGTCCACCGTGCCGTCCGCGCCCGGTACGGCGCTGAGTTTCTCGCCCAGGTAGTAACCGCCAAGTCCGGTCCAGGTACCGTCCGGCTCGGCGCGGAACACCGAACCGCGGCCATGGCCGGACACCGGCGCCAGTTCCACGGCCCGGTCGGCCAGCAACCTCAGCACGTACGGGCGCGGGCCCCAGTACCACAGGCCGGTCAGGGCCAGCAGCGCCTGGTCAGCTTCGGGCAGCGGCTTCCACCGGGCCGGCAGGCGGGGCTCGTGCTCCGCGACGATCATCGCGAGATCGATGGCGATGGCGCCGATATCAGGACCCGACGTGGCGTTGGCCAGGGCGATCGCGCCGACGCCGTCGTCCGGGCTGACGCACAAGGTGGCGAGGAAGCCCGGCATCGAGCCACCATGACCGAAGAGCACCCGGCCGTCGCGGCGGAACAGCTGCAGGCCCAGGCCGTAGCCGCCGGCCCAGGCGTCGTCGCCTGGCGGCGAGGCGGGCACGCGCATCTCGGCCAGCGTCTGCCCGGCCAGCACCCGGTCGTCGCCCTCGAGCAGGAACGCCGCGAAGCGGCACAGGTCCGCCGGGGTCGACCACAGCTCGCCGGCGGGAGCCATCAGCCCGGTGGCCTCGGCGGGTTCTAGCTGCATGACGTCCGCCCACGGATGCACCGCGAACCCGCGCGCGTGCGGCGGCTGCGGCGCGAGGGTGGTCCGGGCCATGCCCAGCGGCGCCAGGACTTCCTGCCGCAGTACCTCGTGCCACGGCTGCCCGCGCAGCTCGCCGACCAGCGCGCCCAGCAGCGCGAAGCCGGGATTGGAATAGTGGAACACCCGCCCGGCCGGATGGCGCCCCGGCTCGTCCGCCAAGATGCTGGCGAGCTCGGGCCGCAGCTCACCGGGGGTTCGCTCCCACCATGAGCCCGCCGTCTCCGAGGCCAGGCCCGCGGTGTGCGAAAGCAGCTGGGCGATCGTCGCGTTCTCGGCCTGGCTCAGGCGCAGGTGCTTGCCCAGCGGATCGGCGAGATCCAGGCGGCCTTCGTCACGCAGGCGCAGGACCAGCACGGCGACAAACATCTTGGTCAGCGAGCCGATGCGGTACTGGGTGTCGTCGCCGGGGTCGTGCCCCTCGAGCATGCTGCGCGCCCCGCACCAGACCTGACGCCCGTCCCGCATCACCGCCCCGACCAGCGACGGCGTCCGGCCCTGAGCCTGGCCCACGGCCACCCGGCGGGTCAGCGCCTGGCGGGTCTCCGGTAGCAGCTCACCAGCGGGGACGGCCGGTGAAGAAGATACAGTCACGGGTAAAACCCTAGCGGTCACCCAGTTGCGGGTGACGAGGTCAGGGTGAACCCGGCCGAGGTCACAGGTACAGGCGCCTGGTGACCACGCCCTGGCCCACGTCGCCTCCCGACCACAGGCTGAAGTGGCTGCCGATCTCCAGGAACTCGCCGACGTCGTCGCCGATGACCCGGAGCGTGACCATGATGTGCGGGCTGCCCGCCCGGAACGGTCCCTCCTCGTCCGAATCGACGAGGGCACGGAAGACCTGGGTGCGCCGGGTCTCGCTGTTCTCGGCCCGCAGCACCATCCGGTGCGACCCGGAACCGAGCTCCGCGCGGGCTTTGCCGTCAGCGTCCGGAGAAGGCTTGACCAGGGCCTGGAATTTGTAACGCTTCATGTCCGCTACCGCCTTAGGAACACGAATACCGCCAACACGATATTTATCTCCCTAACGGACAGGCCGGTACTTAAGTTGCCGCCATTCCGCCTGCCCGGATCGGCGCCGGCCCAGGCTGGAGTGCCTGACCGGTACGCCGAAGATCATCAGGCCGCGCTTACGCTGCCGCCTTTATTCTTCTTTTGCAGTCTTGTTACTTATAAATTACGGCTCTGTGTCGGCCTGAATTTAGCGATGGCACGAATGCGCCAGGCATCGCGCTGGAATTCCGCCGTCAGGGCGGCCGCACGACGGCTCAGCCGTTCTCGGCACCGGCGTCGGCGCAGGCGGCGAGCCACCCGGCCAGCGCGCGCACGTGGTCGCGCAGCGCAGCGGGCCGCTCGATCACGAACGGGCAGTGCAGCCCGGCCAGCAGTGACGGGACCCAGTCCAGCTGCTCGGCCCGCAACCGTACCCGCACCCA
>PMST01000219.1:6254-10176 GCA_003168295.1 Actinomycetota bacterium | reverse complement strand
GTCCTGCCCGAACCCCGCCCCGGCGATATCCCCGGCCGTCAGCTCCTCCCCCGCGACCGCCGCGGCCATCAGCTCCCCGAGGTAGCCCGCGCTGTCCTCTTCCTCGTCCCCGGCCCACGGGGGTTCGGGGGCGCCGTCGTTCCCGCCGTCCGGCTCAGGGGCGTCCGGGTCGGGATCGGGGAACGTGGGTGAGGACATGCACCACCTCTCGTTCGGGAGAAAGAAAGGAAGGGGGCTTGGGAACAAGAATACCATTGTTGAGAGTCTATAGCCATAGTATTACGAATCTTTGTTCTGATCAAGTAGGCGTTCCCAGAGGACTTCGTCGCGCCATTGGCCGGCGGTGAAGATGTGGGAGCGGGCCACTCCGTAGGGGAGAAAACCGTTGCGGCGAAGCACGTGCTGCGAGGCGAGATTGTCCATCTGGGTGTACGCCTCAGCCCGGTGCAGCTTGAGCTCGGTGATCATCAGCTGCACCATCAGGCTCACGGCTCGCGTGGCGTGGCCCTGGCCCTGGTAGGGCGGCGCGATCCAGTAGCCGAGTTCGGCCTTGCGCCACGCGAGCAGCACGAGATTCTGCGCGGTGACCCGGCCGATGACGACATCACCGGCCAGGATCACGGCGGGCCAGACCTCGCCGTGGGCGTGACGGGCGCGGACGCTTGCGATGCGGCTGCGCTGGCCGGCGACGGTGTAGTAGTCCGGGGGATGTTCGGGATCCCAGCGGGCGAAGGCCTCGGCGTCGCGGGCCAGGTGGGCGGCCAGCGCCTCGGCGTCGCCGATCTCGATGAGCCGGAGGCTGGTGGTCGCTTCGTTCATGGGAGCTGACCTTAACGGGCGGTTAGTCCGGTCAGGACGAGATCGAGCTTGCCGGCCAGCGCGGATGACAGGTCATACGGGGCGCCGTCCTGGGTCAGCCACCGGGTGAGCGTGTCGAAGTAGACCGCGGTGAGCACCTCCGCGGCCGCAGCCGGGTCCTCGGCCGGATCGAACTCACCGCTCACCTGGCCTCGGCGGATGGCGACCAGCACGGCCTCGGGCACCGGACGCTGGTAGGCGAGCACCTCGTCATGGCGCAGGCTCAGGTAGAGCGTGCGGGTCAGCTCGGGCTCCCGGTCATTCATCTGGGCCAGGGCCGCGAAATACCGGTGCAGCTGATCGCGGGCCGACTCGCCCGGCCGGGCCCGGTCGGCGAGCTCGAGCAGCTGATCGCGGCGATCCTGACCCCAGGCCTGCAGGAAATCGCGCTTGTGCGGGTAGTGGTTGAGGACCGTCTGCCTGGCCACGTCGGCCGCCGCGGCGATCTGGTCGATGGTGGTCGCCTCGTAGCCCTGCTCGGCGAACAGCCGCAGCGCGGCGGCGAGCAACCGGGCTCGCATCCGGGCCCGGTGAGCGTCTCGTCGTCCTGCTGGCATGACCCACCTTCCCCATCCAATTTAGGCTATAGACTAAGCTTAGGTTACAACCTAAATTGGAGCACATCATGCAGGTGGACATACGCGACAAGGTCATTGTGATTACTGGAGCGGGACGCGGACTCGGCCGGGCCCTCGCCCTCGGCCTGGCGGCCGAGGGAGCCCGCGTCGCGGTGCTGGCCCGGGACGAGCAGCAGGCCGCACGCACGGTCAAGGAGATCGCCGCGGCCTCGCCCGGGGCACCGGAGCCGTTCGCGGTCGCCGCCGATGTCGCCGACGAGGGCCAGGTCCGGGACGCGGCCGCCGCGGTCGACGCGCGCTGGGGCCGGGTCGACGCGCTGATCAGCAACGCCGGGTGGATGCCGCCGGTCTCCGGCGTGCTCGACCTGGAGCTGAGCGTGCTGCGCCGGGTCGTGGACAGCAACCTCATCGGCTGCTTCCTCACCACCAAGCACTTCGCACCCATCATGATCCGCGGCGGCGGCGGCCGGATCATCTACATGAGCAGCATGATCGGTGTCCAGGCCAACCCCGGCCAGAGCGCCTACGGGGCCACCAAGGCCGGGGTGAACATCCTGGCCAACGTGGCGCACCGGGAGCTGGCCGACCGGGGCATCCGCACGGTCGCGCTGGCCCCCGGCCTGACCGACACCCCCGGCATGCGGGCCTCGGTGGACGAGGCGTACGTGGCCCGGATCGCGGCCGGGTATCCGGGCGGACGGCTGGGCCAGCCCGAGGACGTGGTGACCTTCGCCGCGTTCTTGTGCAGCGACGCGGCGAGTCACCTGTCCGGCACGCTGCTGCCCATCCGTCCGATCGGCGGCTGAACGTGGGTCAGTCCCGGCGGCGGAAACCGCCCTCGCTGTTGATGACCTGGCCGGTGACCCAGGCGGCTTCGTCGGTGACCAGCCAGGCGATCAGCCGGGCCGGGTCGTCGGGCGCGCCCCAGCGTTGCTGCGGGAAGTGCCGGCGGACGGTCTCGTGCGCCTCGGGCGGCGCGTAGCCGGTGTCGACCGGACCGGGGTTGACCGCGTTCAGCGTGATGGCCCGGCCGGCCAGCTGGTCGGCGAGGGTGCGGGTGATCGAGGCGAGCGCGCCTTTGCTGGCGGCGTAGGCGACCTCGTCGGTCATCGGGCCGAGGTCTTGCCCGGAGGTCATGAAGACGACCCGGCCACCCGGCCTGCCATCGTGCTGGGCGGCGAAGGCCTGCGCCAGCAGGATCGCAGAGCGGGTGTTGACGGCCCAGTGGGCGTCCAGCATGGCGGCGGTCAGCATGCCAAGCGGACCGTCGCCGCCGCTGCGGGCGTGGTTGCTGACGCAGATGTCCAGGTGCCCGAAGGCCTGGCCGGCCGCGTAGATGAGGCGTTCCGGCGCGTCGGGTTCGGTGAGATCTAGGTCCACGTGCCGCACGGCGGACGCCTCGTCGGCACGGGCGGCGGTGACGCCTGCGATCACCGCCTCGGGGCCGCCGGGGTCGGCCCCCCAGGGCTGTTCGCGATCGTGCGGGGCGAACTGGTGCAGGTAAAGGCTCGCGCCTAGCGCGGCCAGCCTGCGGGCGACGGCGTATCCGATGCCCGCCCGCCTGCTGACCCCGGTGACCACCGCGATCCGGCCGCGCAGCGGGAGAGGGTCTCGCCGCAGCTGACCCGAGGTGAGTTCGGCTGGAGTCATGAACGCCAGTCTGGGCCCGCGAACCCGGTCGGCACCAGGGGTTCATTGTGCGGTGTCATTTTGGTCCCGGGCACCGCCTGACTCAGGGGCACCGGGGCATGCGGACCGCACCGGATGGGTACAAGTCTGGTTAAGTAGTCCGATTTGCGCATTGACTTATCTGAACATTCATGGATTGACGCGCGGTCCCTGCCGTGGTTGGTACGTTCGCTGCGGTACGGGTTCACCGTCCAAGCCGGAGGTCACATGGACGATCGGCACGATGCTCAGGTGACTTCTGGGCGCAGCGCCGATCCGCACGGCCTGTCCGCACGCGAGGCAGAGGTCATGTCGCTGATCGCCGACGGGCAGACCAACGGAGAGATCGCCGCCCACCTGTTCCTGGCCGAGAAGACCGTGAAAAATCACGTCCGCCGGATCTACTCCAAGCTCGGCGTCAGCTCACGCTCCGCCGCCATCGCGTACTGGCGCGACACGTGGGGGTCCGCGGACGGGTGAAACCAGGGGGTTCCGTGGGTGCACGCTGGCGGGCGGGCCTGGGCAATCTCGGTCGGTGCGAGGTAATCTCGGGCCGGAACTCAAGACCATCTCCAGCGGACCTTCAGGTTATCCTCAGCGTGGCGGGTGAGAATACAGAACATGGACACGCTGACCGATTCGCGGCAGCGACCGGATGCCAGGCTTCTTGTCGTTGAGGACGAGCCCAACATTCTCGAGTTGCTGTCCGCCAGCCTGCGCTACGCGGGTTTCGATGTCGTCACGGCGGCAGCCGGAACCGAGGCGGTGCAGGCCGCTCAGCGCCACCGCCCCGACCTGATCGTGCTCGACGTGATGCT
>PMST01000219.1:0-6249 GCA_003168295.1 Actinomycetota bacterium | reverse complement strand
GTCACCAAGCCGTTCAGCCTCGAAGAGGTGATCGCGAGGATCCGCGCCGTGCTCAGGCGGACCCGGGGCGACGGAGTTGAGCCGACGCCCAGGCTCACGTTCGCCGACCTCGAGCTCGACGAGGAAAGCCATGAGGTCTGGCGGGCCGGGGAGCAGATCCAGCTCTCCCCCACCGAGTTCAAGCTGCTCAGGTACTTCATGAGCAATTCCAACCGGGTGCTGTCCAAGATGCAGATCCTCGATCATGTGTGGGATTACGACTTCCGCGGCGACACCGGCATCGTGGAGTCCTATGTGTCCGTGCTGCGGCGCAAGGTGGACACGAAGGAACCGCGGCTGATCCACACCCTGCGCGGCGTCGGTTACGTGCTGCGGCTTCCTTCTTCTTAGGCGTGCGTGGGGTATGACAGCGGAGGGCGCGAGGAGCCGGGGCGGGCGCTGGGTGATGCGGCCGTGGCTGGCTCTGCGGCGGCGGTCAAGTCGTACGTCCCTGCGGACCAAGCTGATCGCCACGCTTCTCGCGCTGGTGGTCCTGGCGCTGGCGGCTATGGGTTTCGCCGGTATCTCGCTGCTGCGCAGTCAGCTGCTCGGAACTTATTCCAATAGCCTCCAGCAGGAGGGGACCTCACCGACGCTCAACACATGCCTGTCGTTCGGTCATTGTCCGAGCGGTCTCGGCATCTACGTCCTGACGTCCGGCGGCCAGCTCCAGACCATCTCGGCCGGCGCCAACGGCTATTCGCCCAGCGGTACTTCCGCGCCTGAGCTGCCCAGCTCGGTTACCTCGTGGCTGGCGAACCATCCGCAGCAGTCGACCACGGTGCCGGCGTCCGGCGGCGGGCAATCGCTGGCCATGGGATTCGCGGAGCCAGGCGGCACCCTGATTCTCACGACGGGCGTGACCGGCGTCTATACGACCATCCGGCAGCTCACCGGGGTCGACCTTATCGTCAGCGTCATCATCTTGTTCGTGCTGACGCTGCTCGGCTTCGCGGTGGTGCAGGCAAACCTGCGACCGCTGGTGGAGATCGAGGAGACGGCGGGAGAAATCGCGCAGGGTCACCTGAACCGGCGGGTGCCTGAGCGGGATCCGCGCACCGAGATCGGCAGCCTGGGGCGCTCGCTGAACACGATGCTGAGCCAGATCGAGACCGCGTTCCACGCCCGGGAGGAATCCGAGGCGGCGGCGCACCAGTCGGAGGAGCGGATGCGGCGGTTCATCGCCGATGCCAGCCACGAGCTGCGCACCCCGCTGACCGCGATCCGCGGCTTCGCCGAGTACTACCGCCAGCGCGGCGGCCTGGTCCGGCACTGGGACAGGCGCACCCCGGCAGGCGGCGCGCCTGAGGCCGCCGCGACGGCCGGGCTCACGCCCGACGACCTGGACCGGATCATGCAGCGGGTGGAGAAGGAAGCCGCCCGGATGGGCCTGCTCGTCGAGGACCTGCTGCTGCTGGCCCGGCTCGACCAGCAGCGGCCGCTGGCCCGCAATCCGATTGACCTGTTGTCGCTGGCCGCCGACGCGGTGCACGACGCCCGCATGCTCGCGCCCGACAGGACCATCGGTCTCACCGTCCAGCCCGGTGCCGCGTTCCTGGTCGTCGGCGACGAGCCGCGGCTGCGGCAGGTCATCGGGAACCTGATGAGCAACGCGCTCACCCATACTCCGGACGGGACGCCGATCGAGGTGTCCATCGGTTCCGGGGTCCTTGACCCCCGGGTGGAGGACCCGGCCCCGGCCATCTTCCTCGACGTCATCGACCATGGGCCCGGCATGACCCTGGACCAGGCCCACCGGGTATTCGAGCGGTTCTACCGCGCGGATCAGGCCAGGACCCGCGCCACCGGAGGCAGCGGGCTCGGCCTGGCGATCGTCTCCTCGCTGGTGACCGCCCACGGCGGCGTGGCCTCGGTGCGCACCGCTCCCGGCCGGGGCGCGACGTTCCGGGTGACGCTCCCGCTCGCTCCCGAAGCGCAGGGCGGCCTGCCGCCGGAGGACGACGACGACGATCGGTTCGACCAGCTCGACCAGCACCTGGTCGACGAGGCTGACGGCCTCAGCGTGACGTACGGGACAAGCGTCACCAATGAGAGCAACACGGTCCGCGCTAACGCCGGCTGATCGCGGTACCTCAGTCCCAGCACTGCCAGGAGTAGGGATCGGCGAAGACCGCGAAGCGGGAAACCGCGTCGCTGACGTGGTAGACGGTGTCGCACGCGGCCGTCGTGTTGACCGGGGTCAGCGGTGACGTGCAGTACCAGCCGTAGGCGTTGTCGGCGACCAGCTCGCTGCTGCCAAGGCCGGCCGCGGTGCAATACGCCGAGACGTTCAGGACGCCCAGGAGCTGGTTGATCCGCCAGCACTGCCAGGCATTGGGGTCGCTGTAGTTCGTGCTCACGCCCACCACCTGTCCCGCGCTCAGGTGATACGTCCAGGCGCAGACGTTGGCGATCGGGAGCGCCAGGCTGGGGTCGAGCGTGCAGTGCCAGCCGTAGGCGTTGTCGGCGGTCAGTTCGGCGGTCCGGTGACCGATGTGCTGGCAGTAACCAGCGAAGTTGGGCAGACCGAGGTTGTGCGGAGTCACCGCGCCGCCCCCGGACCGGTGCGCGGGAGTGGCCTTTTTCTTGGTCTTGACCTTGGGCACGGCTCTGGAAATGGCCGGCACCTTGGCGACTACCGAGGAGGGCGTGGGCCGGGCGTGACGCTTCCCCGGTGCCGGGGACGACGGCGGGGCGGATGGGGCGGCCGGGGCGCTGGTCGTTGACGGCTGCGCGGTGGCCCCCGGACCGGCCTGGAATCCGAGGCTGGACGCCGCTGTCCCCTTACCCGGGGAAACGAGCAGGAAGGCGGCGACGACGACGCCGACCAGGACCAGCGGGCCGAGCCCGAAAAGCAAGACGTTGGCCAGCGTGCCGCGGCGGTTTTTCCAGGCCGGCCGCCGGCCACCCTTTGGGCGCGCGGCGCGGGCCAGGCCCAACCCGCCGAACCCGGCGATGCCGCGCCGGGCCGGGGTGGCGGGAGCGGCAAAAGGCCCCGCTGACGGCGGTCCGGCCGGCTGGCTCGGATACCAGCCCACCGACGGAGTCTCTTCGAGCTCGGGCAGGATCGGGGGCAGTTGCGCGCTGGCGGCCGGGCTGGGGGCAGGATCGCTCTCGAGGTGGGCGGCGAGTTCAGGCGCGGCGGGTTCGGGTGCGGCGGGTTCAGCCTCGGCGGGTTCGGGCGCGGGAGTTTCAGACGGGGAGGTTTCGGGCGGGGAGGTTTCAGACGGCTGCGTTTCGGGCGGCGGGGAGGAAGACGCGCCGAAGCTCGGCGGGATCCCGCCCAGGCTGGCCTGGGCGGCGGCCTCCTCGCGGCCGGCGGACTGGCCGTGGTGGCCTGCGGACGGGCCTTCCTGGCCTTCACGGCCTGCGGACGGGCCTTCGCTGCCGGTCACGATAGCGCCATCTTTCCCGGGTGTCCCTTACTGCATTTCCTGATCTGTCGCCTCATTGCGGACTTATTGTATGGGCCGGACTCACCCGAGCACCGGAACTTCACGGTGACCGTGGGCCACGAGCACGGCCGGTCATGATGCCCGGCCCGGCGTCGTGGCCCCGGCTGGTCAGCTCGCCAGCGCGGCACGGGCCGCGGACTGCACCGCGTCCCGGTAGGACGCGCCGAACAGGCACGCGTGCACCAGCAGCGGATGCAGCTGGTGCAGCGGGACCCTGGATCGCCAGCCTGCCGCCAGCGGCACCGTGTCGTTGTAGCCGGCCATGATCCGGTCGAGGTGAGGCGCGCCGAACAGGGCCAGCATGGCCAGGTCGGTCTCGCGGTGGCCGCCGTGCGCCGCCGGGTCGATGAGCCAGCCTCGTCCGCCCGACCACAGCACGTTTCCGGCCCAGCAATCGCCGTGAATGCGGCTCGGCGGCTCGGCCGGGCCCGCCAGTGCGCCGATCCGGTCCATCACCGCTTCGGTGAGCCGGCCGTCCTGCGGACCCAGCGCGCCGGAGTCCGTGGCCAGGCGCAGGTAGGGAAGCAGCCTTCGGCTCGCGTACCAGTCGGGCCACTGGGACTGCTGGGACTGCTGGGTGTTGTCGAGCGGCAGGCTGGCGATGAATCCCGGCCAGGGCGCGCCGAAGCTGTCCGCCCCGGCCGCGTGCAGCCGGGCGAGTTCGGCGCCGAACCGGAACGCGGCGTCGGGCGTGGCCTGGCCCGGCGTGATCATCGAGATGACGAGGGCGGCCGGTCCCGCCGTGAAAACCTCTGGAACCGGAACGGCGCCTGGCTCACCCAGCCAGCGCAGGCCATTCGCCTCGGCTGCGAACGCCGCGGCGGTGACCTCAGATGCCGCGCCGGTGACCACTTTGGCGAACGCACGCCGACCGCCCGCGAGGGTGATCATGTAATGCTGATAGCCGTGCTGGGAGCCGACCTGACGCGCCTCTCGGACGGCGAGACCGGTTAGCCGCGCGAGCTGGCTTGCGGTCCCGGGGCTCACGCCGGAGCGTCGCGGTCGTCGGCCGCGGATTCGAGCCGTCGCGCCAGCCGGCTGGCGATGACCGGCGCGGCGCTGCCGAGCAGGTCAAGCACGTAGCCAAACTCGGCCGCGTTCCCGCCGTACGGGTCGGGAATCTCGGCGCCATCGGCTTCGTCCCCTTGACCCCCTCGATCCCCTCGACCCCGTGGATCCGGTCGGCCCTGCCCGCTCAGCCCGCCCACCTCGCCGAACAACCGGATCCGGTCACTGCCGGCGGCCCCGGCCATCCGCCGCAGGTCCGCCAGGTTGCGCGCGTCCATCGCCAGGACGAGATCGCGACGGGCCAGCCAGGAGGGCTCGATCTGCCTGGCCCGGTGGTCCGAACCGTCGTAACCGCGGGTGGCCAGGGCGGTCCGGGCGCCCGAATTCATCGGCTGGCCGATGTGCCAGTCCCCCGTGCCCGCGCTGTCCACCACGACCGCGCCGTCGAGGCCGGCCTCGGCGAGGGCCGCGCGCAGTACCGTCTCGGCCATCGGCGAGCGACAGATGTTGCCCAGGCAGACGAGACAGACACGGTACGGTCCGCCGGGTTCACGCGGAGGCGGCAGCGGCAGTGGGGCCATCACACCAGGATGCAGTATGACGGCGGGCTAGTCGGCGGCCGGGCCGGTACTGCCCGCCAGGGCCGGTGCCACGGACGCGGGCACGTGATCGGGCACCCGGTCGGGACCGAACCGGGCATCCAGCCACCAGCCCACCCGGCGCCCGACATTCTGCATCGGCCGTTCGACCCAGAGGTACGTCACCGAGCTGACGGCGATCAAGACGACACCGAACCCCGCGGCCAGCAGCACCTGCAGCCAGAACGGATGATGCAGGCGCGTCCAGCCGAAGTGGTGATACGACTCGATGAGCAGCGGATGCAGCAGGTAGATCGAGTAGCTGATCAGTCCCAGCCAGGTCAGCGCCCGCGGCCAGCGCACGTGCCGGAACGCCAGGCCGGCCCCGAACGTCAGGCCGGCCAGGGCGAACGCGGAGACCCAGCGACGCTCCCAGAGAAGTTCGGCATGCGCGTTCATGCCCCAGGCGTGGCTGTGCCACAGGCCGGCCGTGATGGTCATGGCGAACACGCCCACCCCGATCGCAATGGCCCGGGGCCACGGATACTGGCCCTGTTCGGCCCGGTAGAACATCGTTCCGGTGAACATGAGGGCCAGGATCGACAGCGCTTCCCACGGCCAGATCCAGCCGCCATTGAAGGCGAGCAGCGTGACCGCGACGACCGCGGCCATGGCCGCGCCGAGCAGGCGCGACATGCCGCGCAGCACGACCGCGAACGCCAGTCCGGCCAGCACAGCCAGATCCGCCACCAGCGCGATCAGGCGCGGGGTGGCCAGGTTGTGGGTGAAGTAGGCCTGCGGCAGCAGGCCGCCGATCGCCACCGCGGCGACGGCGAAGCCCAGCGCGTACCAGCTGCTGCGCTTGTGCACCCGGGCGATGAACAAGGCGGTGATCAGCAGGTAGAAGATCATCTCGTAGGACAGCGACCAGACCACGTTCGGCAGGTTCTGCCCGCCGAGCACGTTGGACATCATCAGCAGCTGGGAGAAAAGCGACGCTTCCGGGTCAGAGCCCTCGCCGCGCAGCGACCCGAAGTGCATGAAGTACAGCGCCACCGCGATCCCGACGGCGAGCAGGTACAGCGGGTACAGCCGGAACAGGCGGCTGACCCAGAACGTCCGCACGCTGCCTTTGCGTTCCAGCGAGGCCGGCACGATGTACCCGCTGA
>PMST01000516.1 GCA_003168295.1 Actinomycetota bacterium | reverse complement strand
TTTCTTAACGGAACCTTAACGCCCCGCCCGCCAAGCTTGACGGCACGCATACGGCGGCCTGCAACCGCCGCTAATAGCGTCGGTAACGTGATCACCGACGCAGCGCCCGGGCCGGGGCGGCAAGCCTAGTGGCCGTGCGAAAAGCAACCAGTCTGCTCGACGGCAGCCGGAACGGCGAGCTGCCTGAGACCTTCTGGTACACGGCGAAGCGCCGCCTCCTCGGCCCGCCGATGATCAACGCGGAACTCCGGGACCAACGGCTCTCCAAGACGCTCGCGCTGGGCGTGCTGTCACCGGACGGCATCTCGTCCTCGGCCTACGGCACCGAGGAAATCCTCATCGCGCTGATGCCGATCTTCGGCGTGGCCGCCTTCGCCGTGCTCATTCCGATGACCGGAGTGATCCTGTTCGTCATGCTGCTCGTGGTCCTGTCCTACCGCGAGGTCGTCACGGTGTACACCCGGGCCGGCGGCTCCTACGTGGTGGCCAGGGAGAATTTCGGGCCGCGGATCGCGCAGATCGCCGCGGTCGCGCTGCTGATCGACTATGTGGTCACGGTGGCGGTGCAGATAGCGGCGGGCACCGCGGCTGTCGCCTCCGCGTTTCCTACTTCCCCGGTCGGCCGTTATGCGACGCCGATATCCATCGGCATCATCCTGCTGATGTGTTTCGGCAACCTGCGCGGCATCCGGGAGGCGGGCAAGGTATTCGCGTTGCCGACCTACCTATTCTCCGGGTCGGTCATCTTGATGATCGTGATCGGGCTCGTTCGCGAGGCGGCCGGCAACCTGCCGCAGCAGAACGTGCTCCATACGCCCGGGCTCATCACCCCGGGCCACGGCGCCTCCTACTATGAGTCGTTGTTCCTGCTCTACATCCTGCTGAAGGCGTTCGCCAACGGGGGCGCGTCGCTGACCGGCATCGNNGCGGTCAGCGCGTTCAAGCCCCCCGAGGGCCTCAATGCCCGGCGGGTCCTGGTGACGGAAGGCCTGATCCTGGGCACCCTGGTGGCCGGCATCTCCTGGCTGTCGCACTTGACCCACGCCAGCCCGTACAAGCTCGGCTACCCGACCGTGATCGCGCAGGAAGCGAACATGGTGTTCGGGCACGCCGGGCATTTCATGTTCTACGTGGTGCAGGCGGCGACCGCGCTGATCCTGTACACCGGGGGCAACACCAGCTTCAATGGCTTCCCGTTCCTGACCAGCTTCGTCGCCGAGGACTCGTTCCTGCCGCGGTGGATGATGAAACGCGGCCAGCGGCTGGTCTTCTCCAACGGGATCATCGTGCTGACGGTGCTGTCCGTGACGCTGATCGGGATCGTCGGCGCCAGCGTGAACGCGCTGGTCCCGTTCTACGCGATCGGCGTGTTCACCGCCTTCTCGATGGCCGGGTTCGGCATGGCGAAATACCACTACACGCACAAGGAACAGGGCTGGCGGCACAAGCTGGTCATCAACTTCTCCGCCGGAGTGCTCACCTCGATCGTGGTGCTGATCTTCGCGGTGGTGAAGTTCACCGAAGGCGCCTGGCTGATCCTGATCATCTTCCCGGTGGGGGTCTTCGCGCTGATCAGGCTGAACCGGGAGTACGGTTCCGAGGCACGGGTGCTGCAGACCATCGGGGAGCGCCGCGCGTCCGGTGTGGCCCCGAGCCAGCCGAACTACTCCCGCCGGGTGGTCATCGTGTTCGTGGACGACTTCGACCTGTCCACGGTGGCCGCGGTCCGGTACGCCAAGAGCCTGCGGCCCACCACGGTGCGGGCCGTGCATTTCGTCCTCGACACCGAGCAGGCGGAGCGGCTGCGCGCCGCCTGGCTGCCGGACCGCAACGTGTCGCTCGAGTTCATCGACTGTCCCGACCGCAGGCTCACCCGGGCCGCCGCCGACCTGGTCAGCCATGAGGCGGAAATACCAGGCACCCAGGTGACCGCGATCTTGCCCCGGCGCAGCTTCCGTCCGATCGGCCGGTTCCTGCACGACCGGACGGCCGACAAGATCGCCGGCGTGGTCAGCCGGGTGCCCAACGCCGCGGCCACCATCATCCCGTTCGACGTACAGAACCGGGTCCGCATCCTGGCCGAGCGCCAGGCCGCCCGGGACGGCCACGCGCCGGTGGCCGTCGCGCCGGCGCCCGGCCCGGCCGCCGACGGCCCGCCCGCCGACGGCCTGACCTCCGTGCAGCAGAACCTGAAGTCAGCGGTCGCGGCCGCCACTCCCCGGGAGGAAAAGATCGAGCCGCTGCCCGGTGCCGGCGGCTACGACCGGCCGATACCGCCGCCGGGCGTGGCCCCCATCGGCTCACTGCACCAGCCGGGCAAGGCCACCGTCGAGGGCCGCGTCCGGGTCGTCGAGATCCGGTCGGTGGAGCGCAACTCCGTGCTGGCCTGCGAGATCTCCGATTCCACCGGGGACCTGACCGCGCTGTTCTACGGCCGGTCCCGCATTCCCGGCCTGATGTGCGGCTCCCGGGTCAGGCTCCGCGGGCCGGTCGGCATCAAGCACGGCGCCCCGGTCATGGTGAATCCCGCCTACGAGCTCATCGTCCCCCACTCAGGCGGCAAGTCCCCGGCCGGCGATGAGTAATTTTTTTCGGAACGATCCTCCCTTACAGCGCAGGGAAAAGCAGCTCGTAAGCCGGGTTGATCATGACCGGGTGGCCGTCAGCGCGGAAGCCGACGGTGCCGCGGAGCCGGACCCGGGAACCGCAGACCAGGCCAGGGATATGAGAGCGGCCGTAGAACAGGGCGGTCAGGGCGCCGGTGTTGTCGGAGATCTCGCAGGCCAGCACGGAGTTGCGTTCCACCGGCTTGATCTCCACCACGCGGATCCGGCCCTCGACCACGGCCCGGCCTGGCGTGTCCAGCGAGCCGATCGGCGTGACGGCCGCGGGCGTGCCTGATTCGCTATCGTCACGTCTCCACTTCGATGGCCGCTGGCCGTCCGGTGTCCCTGGCTTGGACGCCCCTTGGCCGTCCGGTGCCCCCGGCTTCCGCCCCTTCACCTGGCCGCGCACCGGGCCTGGCGGTTCGGCGGGTGGTTCCGCGGCCGGCGCCCCGTGCTTGGCCGCCACGTCGGTCTCGCGCGCCGTGACCTTCTGCCCGGCGGAGGCGTCGCCGTTCGCGGCCGCGGCCTTCGCGGCCTGCTGGCGCGCCTGCAGGACCCGCACCCGGCTGGTGACGTCGTAGGGGACGATGGTGGCCGCGGACCGCGGGATGCGGCTCACCACGGCGGCGATCTTGTCCGCGGTACGGTCGTGCAGCAGCCGCCCCAGCAGCGCGGAATAGCTGCGCCTGGGCAGTACGACGGTCACGTGCGTCGAGGGGTCGGCGGCCTCGCGCTCGACCAGCTCGGCCGCGGCCCGGGTCAGCCTCCGGTCGGAGACGTCGATGAAGTCGAGTGGGATGCCGCGGTCGGCCCGGGTCCACTTCTCCCTGAGCTTGTCCGCGCGGACGCTATCGATGACGAAGTGCACCGCGCGGATCGTGGTGGGCCGCATGCTCCTGGCGTAGCGCATCGCGGCCAGGGTGGCCAGGTCGAAGTGGTCCACGAAGACGAATACGGTGCGGCGGCTGTAGTGCGGCGGTGGCGGCGGCTGGTTCTCGCTGATCGTCTCGAGCACGTCGGTCTCGGCCTGGTACTCGTGATTGAGCCGGATCAGCGCCGGGACCAGGATTGCGAACAGCACCACGACCAGCCAGGCGCCCTCGGTGAACTTCACCACCGCGAAGATGCCCACGACGATCAGGGTGAGCAGGCCGGCCGAGAAGTTGATGATCAGCCGGCGCCGCCAGCCTGGCGTCCGGTGCCGGCTGTGGTATCGCGCCATGCCGAAGCCAGCCATCGAGAACGCCGTGAACACGCCGATGGCGTAGAGCGGGACCAGGCTGTTGACGTCCGCGTCCTTGATGATCAGCAGCGTCACGGCCGAAATCGTGAGCAGGATGATCGCATTGGAGAAAACCAGCCGGTGGCCGCGTTTGAGCAGCCAGCGGGGCAGGAACGAGTCGCCCGCCACGTAGCTGGTCAGGAACGGGAAGCCGTTGAAGCTGGTGTTTCCGCCGGTGTACAGGATCAGGCAGGTCGCGGCCTGCACGGCGTAGAACAGGACCTGCCCGATGAACGTGTGGCCGAACACGTACTGGGCCTCCTGGGCCAGCACGGTCGGGTAGCCGGCTGTGCGCGGCGTCGCGTGGGTGGCGTGCGCCAGCCAGGAGATGCCGGCGATCAGGATGCCGAGGATCGCGCCCTCGGTCATCAGCACCCGGCGGGCGTTACGGCCCTCCGGGGGCCGGAACGCGCCCACCGCGTCGGAGACCGCCTCGATGCCGGTCAGCGACGCGCCNNCCTCGATGCCGGTCAGCGAGGCGCCGCCGTTGGCGAACGCGCGCAGCAGGATGAAAATCATCGCCGCGCTGAGCAGCCCGTCCGAGCTGGAGCCCAGATGGTAGGCGCCGTGGATGGTGGCCGGGTGGTACACCGGCAGGTTGCCGATGATCTCGCGGATCAGCCCGACCACGATCATCAGGATGACCGCGCCCGAGAACAGGTAGGTCGGCACCGCGAAGGACCGGCCCGCCTCCTTGAGGCCGCGCAGGTTGCCGAAGGCCATGAGCAGGACCACGCCCACGCAGATCTCGAGCTTGTACCGCCCGACGGCCGGGAAGGCGGAGGCCACGGCGGCGGTCCCCGCCGCGATCTGCACCGCCACCGTCACCACGTAGTCGATGAGCAGGGCCACCGCGCACACCTGAGCGACGCGCGGGCCGAAGTTCTCCCGCGCCACCACGTAGGACCCGCCCGGCCGGATATAGACCATGACGATCTCGCGGTAGGACAGCAGCACGAGCACCATGACGAACAGCACAACCAGCGTCATGGGCAGAAGCAGGCTGAAGGCGGCCAGGCCCACGAAGGGCACCAGCGCGATCAGGATCTCCTCGGTGCCGTACGCGGAGGAGGAGATCCCGTCCGGAGACAGCACGCCGAGCGCCAGCGGCTTGGACAGCCGCTGCTCGCCAAGATCCTGGTTGACCAGCGGCGGGCCGAGCAGCTTCCGCTTGGTCGTATACCAGAATGTGTCCGGCAGGCTGCCTCTTTCGAGCAAGCCTGTTGCCTTCCGCGTGGCCACTGATCTGCGCCTTTCCTCTGGCATGCCCGCATTGGGGTGCCAGAGACTTCATACCATCACAACCAGAGTGATCCTGACCGGCCCGCACCAGGATTGCCCGGGGAATCGGCGTGGCCCACTGGGGTAAGAGCTACCCGCTTCACAGTCCGTTCATCCGCCGGCGCCAAGGTGGCCGCCGGCGGAATAACTCCAGGCCTAGCCGGGAAGACGTTACCGTCTGAAGAAGAAGAGGCGCCTCATGACGACAACACCGGCCGCCGGGCCCAGCGCTCCGGCCGGCCACGAGGCCACGCTGCGCCTGTCCCGGCTGCTGAAACGGCAGGTCGCGGACAGCAGCGGGGAGTCGATCGGACGTCTGGCGGACGTCATCGTCCGGCTGCGCGGGACCGACTACCCGCTCGTCACCGGCGTGGTGGTGGCCGTCGGCGGCCGCGACATCTTCGTGCCCATCGAGCGGGTGAGCGGTTTCGCAAACGATCCGCTGCGGCTGTCCACCAAACGGCTCAGCCTGCGGCCCTTCGATCGCCGCGACGGGGAAGTGCTGCTCCGGGCCGACGTGCTCGGCCACCGGCTCATCGACGTCCAGAACGCCCGGCTGGTCCGCGCGGCCGATCTGGAACTGGGCCGGGACCGCCAGGAATGGGTGCTGGCCGGGGTCGGCACCCGACGGCGTCCGCGCCGGCTGTTCGGGCTGCTCGCCCCGCAGCGCCAGGACGAGGAGGCGGTGTTCCGGGACTGGCACGACTTCGAGTGGCTGATCGGGCACGAGAGCAGCGCGCTGCTCCGCGGCCCGTTCGCGCGCATCCGCAGGCTGAAGCCGGCCCAGATCGCCGACCTGCTGGAAGACGCCTCCAAGGAGGAGGAGACCGAGATCCTCGGCCGGGTGCACGCCGACCCCGAGCTGGAGGCCGATGTCTTCGAGGAACTCGACGAGGACCTGGCCACCCGGCTGCTTGGCGCGCGCACCGACACCGAGATCGCCGCCGTACTGGCCAGGATGCGCGCGGATGACGCCGCGGACGCGATCGCCGAATTGCCGCAGCGGCGCAGGCAGCCGGTGCTTGACCTGCTGCCGCCCGCCCAGCGGGCCAAGGTGCTGACCCTGATGGGGTTCAACAGCACCAGCGCGGGCGGTCTGATGGGGATGGACTACATCGCGCTGCCCTGCCTGGCCACGGTCAGCGATGCACTTGCGCGGGTACGAGAGTCCGCTCTGCTCCAGCCCGAGGCGCTGACCAGCGTGCACGCCGTCGACGAAGACGGCGGCCTGCGCGGAGTGGCCCGTCTGGTCACCCTGATCCAGGCCGATCCGGGTGCTCGCCTGATCGACGTGTCCGACACCGGTCCGGTCCGGGTCGGCGCCGACACCGACATCACCGACGTGGCCGTCCTGATGACCGACTACAACCTCATCACCATCCCCGTGGTCGACGACGCGGGCCGCCTGCTCGGCGTCATCACCGTCGACGACGTGCTCGAGGTCACCCTGCCCGAAGACTGGCGCCGGCGGGAGGCCGCCGCTCCACCCGGCACCCGCCACGGCGACCCCTTTACTTAAAGCGCCAGTCTAATCACTAATCGTGGGCTATCCTCACGCTTCGAAACTTCAGAATCCCGTAGCGTTAGAGGGGCTTGCCTTATGTCTCGTCGTCACTGGCCGCGGCCCGTGCTAGCCACCACCGCGCTAGCCACCGCCGCGCTGGCGTTGCTGGCGGCCGCCGCCGTGGCCGGCTGCGGTGCTTCGGCCAGCACCAGCCAGGCCAAGGCGACAGAGACGGCTGGTGTGGCCGCCGTCACCGGGTCCAAGGCCTACACCGCCACCCAGTTGAAGGACGCGCTGCTGATCACGATCGGCGGGGGGCGCCCAGCCGCGGCCGCCGAGGCCGGTGACTACGGACAGTTGCCAGACGTCCGGACGAGCAAGCAGAGCATGAAAGGCGTCAAGGTCACTCCGGCCGACTGCGCCGAGGCGACGGTAGCGGGATTCAACTCGGCCGCCTTCTCGCATGCCCCGGCGGCGGTAGTGACGTTCAGGGTCGGCCGCGATGGCGTGTCCGAGGTGCTGGTCTCGGCGTCGTCGCAGCTTGCGAAGACGGCCCTGGACTACCGGCTGCCGGCCAGATGCTCGCACTACAAGGCCACCACCGACGGCAAGACCTTCAGTTACACGGTGCACCAGTCCACCGTGGGCGGCCTGGCCGACCAGGCCCGGGCGCTGAACGTCAAGGCCTCGGGCTATGCCCAGGTGGACGTGTGGTCGCTGGTCTACCGGGGCAGCGGGTTCGTCGGCGCGGTCACCATGGTGGGCTCCGGCGCCTCGCAGCGAGGCGTCGAGACCCTGGCCAGCCAGGCCTACTCCCACGCCGAGCGGTCACTGTCCTAGGTGGTGCAAACTGGTGGCATGACTGACGCATCGCCTCGTTTCCGTTCGGTGCTTGACGGCTTCCCCGCTTACCAGCCGGGCCGGACGCCGGTCAGCCGCACCGGGCGGACGCACAAACTGTCGTCAAACGAGTCTCCCTTCGCTCCGCTGCCCTCGGTGGTCGACGTCATCGCCGAGGCGGCGCGATCGGTCAACCGGTACCCGGATAACGGTGCGCAGCGGCTGATCCAGGCCATCGCCGACCGGTTCGACGTCCCGCCACGGCACGTCGCGGTCGGGTGCGGCTCGGTCGGCGTGGCGCAGCAGCTCCTCGAGGCCGTCGGCGAGCCCGGTGCCGAGGTGATCT
>PMST01000592.1 GCA_003168295.1 Actinomycetota bacterium | reverse complement strand
CGTGGCCGACGATCGCGCTAGCAAGTTCCACGACGGCTAGGAAACAGGCGAGCAGAGTCGCACTCAACCCGACGTAGACCAAGGTCCGGTTGATCACCACGTCGATCCCGAGCAGCCGGTGGCGCAGCACGGCGACGGCGGCGGCCGCGGGGAGGGCCGGAACGCCGATGAGCAGCGCCGTGCTCCACACGGTGCTTACATTGGCCGCGGTAGGAGCGAACAGGCCCACGGCGATCGTCGCTCCGACCGCCAGCCAGGAAAGCTGGGCTCGCTGGCTTCCCGTCGAGCGGTGCCAACGCCACAGCAGCACCGCAAGGCAAACCAGGCCGATCGACTCGACGAGAATATTGCCAACGTAATCCGCCGTATGGGCTAGGCGCCCCCACGCGCCCGAGATCACTACCGTCCGGTACGCCACGAATGGCATGCCACTTACCGCATTTGGATCCAAGGCCTCGCCCAGGAGCCACACCACGCCATCACCGAGAGCCAGGCCGGCGAGCCACCGCCACTGACGGCTGGGAAGATGACCGTCAGGAAAGAGCAGGACGATGAGCGGGAAGAACACCGCTACCGCAGGGGTCCAGATGAACACCCCGAGCCATCCGAGTGTGGAACTCCAGTGGTTCGGGCCTCCGGCGGTGGCCTGCCACATCGCCAGTGAGATACATGCCGCCGACAGTCCGTAACACAGCGCGAACCCGCAGAACAACCAGCCAACCGCCAGTCGGGGCCGGCGGCGGGCGACCAGCATCCCGAACGGCGCGAACGTCGCGGCCATCCACCCATTGGTGACCGCATAACTGGTCAGCAGCAGTTGCCAGGGCAGCCCGCACGCCACGAGCGCCCATCCCGCGACCCCCACACAGGCCTCAGTGATGATCAGGGTTCCCCAGGCTCCCAGCCGCGCCACCGCCGATGCCGCTTCGGAGATCCCGGCCTCCGCAGCCTCGGTCGAGTCGTCATCGTGGCGCACGGAGCCATCATGCCCCCCAAATCGACCGGGGAGCTACCAGGAAGAACTCCCAATTCCCGGGAAAGTCTCCCGACTTTGACCCGGGAAGCTTGCCCTTCTATCCGGGATGCGGCCCGGCTTAGCCTGACGCCCAGTTAGGCAAGATCCATATGCCGACAAGGAGGCAGACGTGAGATTCACCAAAACCATGACCGGCGCCGCACTAATCGCAGCTCTTACGTGCGCGGCTTGCGGAGGTGGCGCAGCGCACGCCACGGACACCGCCAGTACATCCACCAGCGGGCCGATAAAATTCTTCGTGAACACCTTCAGCAACGGCACGGGAAACATCATCGTCACCGGCGCGATTGGCGATTACGGGACCACCGCGGCCAGCGGCAACTATCTCAAGGTCACCTTGCACCATGGCGCCTTCGAGCTGAATGTCGCCAAGCTCATAGCCACAGAGAGCGGGTCGGCTCCGGCGCTGGACCCGGCGACCTGCTCTGGGGTGTCCTCGGTAACTGCCCCAGCTCCGGTGCTAGACGGCAAGGGTACCTATCGAGGAATCACAGGAACGGTGAACATCACAGAGACCATCGCCTTCATCACGCCCCGCTATACCAGCGGACGGCATATTAACCAATGCGACGACAACACCCAGCCAATTGACGCTTACTCGCCAATTACCGGATCGGGCAAGATCAAGTTCTAGTTATCCAGGCTGACATGGGCTGCCGAGCTCGCGACCTATCAAATATTCGCCGCGGCTACATCACGGAGCGTCGTGGAAGAGGATGCCGAGGGTATAACGCGCACCTGACCGCACGATGGAGACGCCGTGACGCACCGGCGCCGCCGTGAAGCCTCGCTGGGAACGGATCGGGCGGTCTCGGGTCGTGAAAACCAGTCCCCGTCCCTGGGGAAGCGCGGTGGCCGTACCTCGTGACTGGGCGCGGGGACGCTGCTCGACGAGGAGGAACTCACCTCCCGTGTGGTCGGTGCCGGGTTCGGTCAGGTTGATGACCACCTGGAGGGGGAAGACGAGGTCACCGTAGAGGTCGCGGTGCAGCGCGTTCCAGTCGCCTGGGCCGTACTTCAGGATCAGCGGCGTGGGCTGGGTCTGGCCCGCCTCGTGGCACAGCTGAAGCCACTCGTCGAGGGCATCGGGCCACGGCGCGGGCCGCCCGAGCTTGGTGTACCAGTCGCGGGCGATCGGCAGCAGGTGCGGGTAGAGGGCGTGGCGGAGCTCATCGACCGCCTCGGGGAGCGGGTTGGCCAGGTAGCGGTACTCGCCCTCGCCGAAGCGGTGCCGACCCATCGTGACGGTGGAGCGGAACGCGTCATCGCGGTCGTAGAGCCGGACCAGCGTGGCCGCGTCGGCCGCGGTGAGAAGCCTCGGCGTGAGGGCGCAGCCGAGGTCGGCGAGGTCGGCGGTGATCGCCGTCCAGTCGGCGCCGTCAACTCGCCGCTGGTAGGCCGTGGAAGCTCCGGTGCGGGCGGCGGGAGCTTCGGTGCGGGCGGGGGGAGCTTCGGTGCGGGGCGGGGTGGTCGTGGTCATGCGGAGGCCTCCATGTCCAGGAGCTGGTGCTTGATCTCGGGTCCGCCTAGGTAGGCGCCCATCTGTCCGTCGGCTCGGATGACCCGGTGGCAGGGAATGACGAGCGGGAGCGGGTTGGTGGCGCACGCCGTGCCGACGGCCCGGACGGCCCGGGGGTTGTTCACTGCGGCCGCGACCGACTGGTAGCTGGCGGTGTGGCCGTAGCCGATGGCCGGCAGGTAGGACAGCACGGAGCGGCGGAACCCCGAGGCGAGGGCCAGGTCGAGGGGCAGGTCGAAGCGCTGACGGTGCCCGGCGAAGTACTCCTCGAGCTGGCGGGCGGCGCCGTCGAGGCGCTGCGGGGCGTTGAGGATCCGGGGGCTGAGCTTGCTGGCCAGGCGTTCGAGCGCGGTGTCGATGCCTTCGCGTTCGTAGGCCACGCGGACCAGCCCGGCTTGTGTCGCGGCCAGCAGCAGTGTTCCGACTGGGGTGTCGAGGGTGCGGTAGGCGATGTCGAGCAGGCCGGCTGCTTCCGCTTTGGCGGTCAGGCTGGCGTGCAGGGCGGCCATGACCTCATCAGGCGGCGGCGGGCCGAGCAGGTCGGCGAGGGGCTGGTCTGGGTCTTGGGTGGTCATGCTCATCGAACCGTTCCCTGGGCTTTGCGGAGATTGGCGATACCGTCGGCCGCGGCGCGGCGCACGGCGTCGGCGGTGCCGCCGATGATGGCGGCTACCTCGGCGTAGGGCAGCCCGCCGAGATAGTGGTAGGTGACGGCGAACCGCTGCCGTTCGGGCAGCCGGGCCAGCGACCTGGGCAGGTCTAGGTCCCGGCCGTCGGGACTGTCGGAGGTGGCGACCGCGGCCGCGGCGGGTACGTCGGCGACGGGCACGGCGGCCCGGCTGGTCCGGCGGATAATGTCGATTGCCTTGCGGTGCGCGATCGTCACCAGCCACGCCTCGACGTTGGCGTCCGCCGGGAGCTGCGGGTAGGCCTGCAGGGCGGACAGGAACGTCTCGGACCAGGCATCGTCGGCGTCGATGGGTTCCAGCACGGCCCGGCAGACGCGAAGGACAGCCGGGCCGTGCTCGGATACCAGCTGCTCGAATGGCTGCTTACCGGTCACCTTAGGTAGACGCTGGAGCAGTGGGGAATGTGAGATCCCATCTCAGAAAAGCCGGCTCGAGGGTCGAGCCACGTTTCGTTCCGTATCGAGAAGAAAACGCTTACGCCCCAGGCCGCCGGCAAAGCCGGTCAGCTTGCCGCCCGCCCCGACTACCCGGTGGCAGGGGATAAGGATGCATACCGGGTTGCGGCCTACGGCGGCGCCGACCTGCTGGGCGGTGGTGCCGTCGGCCAGGTTCCGGGCCAGCTCGCCGTAGGTGGCGGTTTCGCCGTAGGGGATCTGGCTGACCAGATCCCAGACCCGCTGCTGGAACTCGTCGCCGTGGGCGCAGACCGGCAGGTCGAAGCGGCGGCGGTCGCCGGCCAGGTACTCGCTGAGCTGCTCCCGGACATCGTTGAACCCGGCGTCGTTCCCCGCCCCGAAACTGGCCCGGTCCGGCAGGTACCAATGATGCGGGAAGTACAAGCCGGTAACGGCGCCAGCCCGGGCCACGACGGTCAGATCGCCCAGCCGGGACGCGATCGTCGTGTGCGTCGCCGTCGCGGTGGGTACCGGCGCCTGCCTCATCGTCACCATGGTCATCTCCTCACGATCTGCCTGTACCAGGTAGACGCTGCGGCCGGTCAGATCGTGAGGCCGGCGGCCGGGTTAGTCAGCTCCGGTGGCGTAGCTGGACTCCGGCTTGCTCCTCGAGCATCGCCACGGGCAGGAGCTCGCCGTCGGCCGGCCCGTAGCGGGCCAGGGCCCGCTGGTAGATCTGTTGTACCTGCTCGGACAACTCGAACGGCACGCCGTCGCGCCGGGCCAGGGCGGTGATGGCGCTGAGTTCCTCACAGCACCGATCGAGCCCGAACGACGTGAGGTAGTCGCCGTCGAAGAGGGCACCGAGATCGTCGCGAATGAAACTGCTGCTGGCGGCGCTTCCGGCTAGGGCCCGCTGCATGAGGCCCAGGTCGATGCCCTCACGGCGAGCCAGGAGCAGCGCTTCAGCCGTGGCGATAGCCTGCCCGAACCACAGCAGGTTGACCAGGTGCTTGGTGGTGTACCCGGCACCGTGGCTGCCCATCCGGATGATCCGGCCGGGGTCGGCGAGCACTTCCAGCACCGGACGATGCCGCTCGAGCAGCCCGGCGTCTCCGCCGATAAAAAGGTGCAGGCTCCCGGCGGCAGCGGCCTGGACCCCGCCGCCGACCGGCGCCTCCAGCATCGCGATTCCCCGGGCGCGGGCGGCGCTGGCCAGCTCCCGTCCGATGGCGGGGGACGTGCTGGTCATATCGATCCAGGTGGCTGTCTGCGGCAAGGCCGACAGCACGCCATCGGGTGCGAGCATCAGATGGCGCAGTTCCGGGCCGCCGGGCAGCATGGTAATCAGGACATCCGCGGCGGCCGCGACCGCAGGTCCCGGGCCGCCCCAGCGGGCACCGCGCGCGATGACGGCGGCCTGGAGTTCTCCGCGCACGTCTCCGGCCATGACGTCGTAACCGGCCCGGACCAGGTTCGCGCACATCGGCAACCCCATTCGGCCCACGCCGATAAAGCCAACTCGCGTGCTGGCCGTCGGCCGACTCATCTGGGTGCGCTCCCTCCCGCTGGGGGATCCGGCCGGACGACAGGTCTTCCGGTCTCCTGACCAGCTTATTTATGCAGCCTGGTTAAGAGGTCGGCGCGGGGGCGGGCGGCTGCGGGTAAGCCTGAGCGACCGTGGCCCGGTCGAAGACGCGCCAGGTGGCCGCCGAGACGAGGACCGCGACCACGAAGCCGATCCAGTACGGCGCGGTCAGGCCGAAGTTCGACGCGATCACGCCACCGAGCACGGCGCCCACGCAGTTCCCGCCGGCCGCGATGAACAGGCCCGTGCTCCCGACCCGGCCGAGCATCTCCGGCGGTGTCAGCCGCTGGCGCAGCGAACTGCCCACGATGGTCCACAGCGAGCTGTGCACGCCGAAGGCGAACAAGATGAACCCGACCAGGTACGCGTCGCGCGAGGTCGCGAGGACGAGATGCGTCCCGGCCTCGACCAGCAGGCCGATCCGGATCGTCCAGGTCGCGGTGACCCACCCGATGAGCCGGTCGCCGATGACCGCGCCGAGGATGCCGCCGGCCGCGATGCAGGTGAACAGCAGGCCGTAGCCGACCGAGCCGAGTCCGAGCCGCTCCCTGGCCAGCAGCACCAGCACCGCGGTGGCCGCGGTGAGCGTGACGTTCAGCAGCCCGATCAAGATCGACATCGTGCGGAGCAGGCGCTGGCCCATCAGCCAGCCGAACCCCTCGGCGATATCCGCCCGGACCGACCGCAAGCCGCGGACCGCGCCCGCCGCGCCTGCCGCGCCCGCGGCGCTCGCCGCGCTTGGGCTGGAGGTGGCCGCCGCCGGGCGCAGCGACGACCGGTACGTCCCCGCGACCAGGCCGATCAGGACGGCGCTGGCCAGATACGTGCCCGCGTTCACGAAGAACGGGATCCACACCGCCACCGCGAACAAGAAGCCCGCCAGCGGCCCGGCCAGCATTCCCTGGGTGAGCGTGGTGCCGCCGGTCAGCCAGCCGTTCGCGCGCTCGAGCCGGGCCCGGGGCACGACCGCCGGGATCATTGCCTGGCTCGCCGAGCGGAACACGATCTCGCCCGTGTTGATGACGAACAACACCGCATATAGCAGCGCGATGCTGCCGTGCCCGGTGGCGATCGCGGTGGCCAGGACGGCCATCGCGGCGACCCGGGTCCAGTCGATCATGACCATCAGGCGCCGCCGGTCGACCCGGTCGACCAGGACGCCGCCGGGCAGGGCGAACAGCAGCCACGGCAGCCAGGCCACGCCGGTGGCTCCGGATACGATCAGCGGGCTGGATGTCCGCGAGGCGACGTACAGCGGCGCCGCGATGAGGGCCAGCCCGCTGCCGAGGGCCGATGTCGTGCTCGCGGCCCAGAGCTTGGCGAACCGCGCGCCGAGACGGTCCGCCGAGTCCCCACCCCCACCTCTGCCCCCGTTCTCGGCCATGTTGACCGAAGCTAGCAAAGGCAACAGGCCGGGGCCAGGCGGTTTTGGTGCGACGCCGTTGGCCGAAGAGCGCAGTGCATACCGTCGGTGGCAGAGGCGACGCGGTCGGTGAGATCTGGCAGGTAGAGAAGGTACCATGGGGACCTGCAGGTCAGGTTCCTGCTGACGTCGGGGTCGGGAGCACATCCGGGGGGTGTCGGCGGACTCGAGCGGCGGCTCCTTTTTGGGCGCAAATGTTGCCGTCTGCGGAACCGATCGGCGGCGGGAAGCGTCCCATCACATGGCCGGGCCGTCGTACCCGCCAGGACGGCCCGGCCCCATCGGGAGTGCGATACCCGCGGAACGGAACCGGGCTCCCGGGCATGCATAACTGCACCTGCAACCGGATATGAGTACTCAGTACCAATCCACCGCCTAGTTGACTCCGAACACATGAAGAACGCACCGTGACCGTGACGAGCAGTCCAGACAGGGCAATCTAATATGCGTTTGGCGCACGTACGAGCAACGACGCTCAGCTTGCTGGCTGGCGGCTTCCTGATCGTGAGCATGCTGGCGGCCTGGTCAGGCATCGCCCAGGCGGGCTCGGTCAGCTATGCCACCGCGACCGCTTCCGCCAGCCCGGGCACGGCGACGGCTTCGGCTAGCCCGGGCACCACGACGGTTTCCGCCAATACGGACACCACGTGCCAGCTGCTGCCGTCGTCCAGCACGCCGTCACCGTCGCCCTCGCCGACTCCTTCCCCGTCGCCATCGCCATCGCCATCGCCATCGCCGTCCCCGTCGCCTTCCCCGTCACCGCCGGGGTCCGGGCCGGCGAGCAGCTCAGGCTCGGCGGCCGACCCGAGCGGCGATCCCAGTGCCTCCTCCACCGGCGGTCCGAGCGGGACCGCCTCGGCCGACCCGTCGCCGTCGGGGTCGTCCTCGGTCTCGGGATCACCTTCGCTATCGGGGTCCGCTGCCCCGTCATCCGCTGCCCCGTCATCCGCCGCCCCGTCATCCGCCGCTCCGTCGTCGTCCGCGAGTTCATCGTCGGCCAGGGCCACGGCCTCCGCGTCACTCGACGACTCCCTCGCGACGAGCCCGAGCCCGAGCGCGACGGCAACCGCGAGCTCGAGCGCGACGGCGAGCGCGAGCGCTAGCTCAAGTGCAAGCGCAAGCCCGAGCGCGACGGCAACCGGGCCAGAACTGTGCGTGAGCGTCCAGCGCGGGCAATCCAGCATCAAGCGCGGGCAGGACGCCGCGTTCGTGGTGGAGGTCTCGACCAAGGACGGGCCGGCTTCTGATGTGTCCGTGACGCTCTCGTCCAAGCCGACTAGCCAGAAGCCCGCGTTTACCAGCGGCTGCGCCAAGGGAGACAAGACCGCGAGCTGCACCGTCAGTTCGGTGTCCGATAAGCAGCCCGTCAGCTTGCACGCCCAGATCCCGGTCGCGTCCGGCGCCGGCTCGGTCAGCTCGGTCACCCTGACCGCCGCGGCCAGCGTCGTCACCTCGGCGACGTGGTCACCGCCCGCGGCCGACGAGACTGTCGCGGTCACCGCCGCGGCGCCTGCCCCGGCTAAGCCGTCGGCCACCGCATCACCCGAGACGCCGCTGCCGCTCGGCCCCGTCCCGGCTCTCAACGGCGTGTCGAGTTCGCTCATCGGCGCGGGCAACGCGGCGGGCTTGTTCCCGGCGATCGTCCCTTCCAGCACGGCCCCGACGAGCTCTCCCCGGACTCACCCTCAGGGAACCCGGCGCAACGCCGCGACGGCCGCCGATTCCTCCGCTCTCGCCCCGGTGCTTACCGCCCAGGTGGCCGGGCTCATCGCACTCGCACTCGCGCTCATCCTCACGGTCACCCGGCTGTCCTTGACCAAACGGCTCAGCTTCAAGAAGCGGCGCAGCTAGAAGGGGCTACTACTTCTTGACGACGGTCTCGACAGCTGACCGGACGGTGAGCATCTGTTGGGCCAGGACCGCGGAGTTCATCGTGGGCGAGACGATCTCACCGAAGCTGTCGTTATCGAACCAGGCGCACATGGACACGCTGTCCGAGCCGCTGCCCTCTTCGACGCACGCGGCCTTGCCGCCCAGTGGCCCGGCGCTGACCACCTCGGCACCAGCGAACTTCTGCGTGAAGCTGGCGACCGACGTGGCCGGAGCGGCGTTCGCCAGATGGCCGCCGATGAACATGATGATCTGCTCGTCGTTCCCGGCGGCCGAGTTTCCTGACTCGTACACGGCCGAGACCACGCGGCTGGCATGGCCCGAGCTCATCGTGATGACCTCGTCGCGCAGCTGGGCCACGTTCGTCTGACGTTCCAGGTCCACCGTGCGGACGTAGGTCCCGATCGCGGCCGGGGTCCCCATGATGTGGGCGGGACCGCCGTGCGACGGGAACTCGAACTTGATGATCCCGGTGATCGCGGCCGCGGCTACGACCACCACCCCGCCCAGCGCCAGCCAGAGCCGGTGATCATTACTGCGACCGCGACGGCGGCCGATGCGGCGCTTGGCGCGCGTGCCGTCACCATCCGGATCGACCACCCGGTCCCCGAACAGGCCCGCGTAATCGTCGTCCTGATCGTCTTCCCGCCAGAACTCGGCAAACGACTCAATCTGGTCAACCTGCGGCGCAACAGGCCAGGAAGACGTGATCTCCGGGCCGTCCAGACCGTGCCCGGGGCGTACCGCGGTGGAGCGGCCCGGCGCGGCCGCACGACCCTCGCCGGGCGGAGCCAGGAACGGGCTGGCCAGCTGCGGACCGCTTTCCGGCGGAGCGACTACCTGACTGCCAGCAGGCGGGGTCAGCACGTCGACCTGCGCGGTCGGCGCGCCCAGGAAGCCGCTTTCCTTTCCGGCCAGAGCGTGCGGGTAGGCGGAGCCTGGCTGGCGCGCGGCGCCGGCTCCGGTCCCCTTCCGCAGTCCGCTCCCGGCCTCGGGCTGACCGCCGGGTCGCGGGCCCGCGCTGGTCGCGCGCCCGGCGCTCAGCTGGGGAGCCGAACCGCCACGGTCTCCCCGGTCGGCGCGACCGGGCCCCTTGCCGGTAAACCAGTCATTCGCGGGCGCCTGCGGGTAGCCGGGCTGCGGACCTGACCCGGCAAGCGGACCTGACCCGGGAAGCGGACCTGACCCGGGAACCCCGGCCTCGGTCCAGGACGCGGGACCGGTCGGGAAGGACTGGTCACCGGGCGTCTGCGGGTAGGCGGGAGCACTGCGACGCAGATCCTCCAACCATGACTCATCGTCAAAGGAGCCGTCGAAGCCGCGCCCGTCAGCGGACGGCTCGTCAGCGGAAGGCTCGTCGTAGCGCAACTCGTCGTAACGCATGCCCGCAAGGCGCGGGTCACCGGAACGCCCGTCAGCGGGACGCGGGTCAGCGGGACGCGCGTCGACGGGACGCGGATCGGCCGGACGTGATCCGTCCAGAGCCCGGTCGCCCCGGACATCGTCACCGAGAACGCGGTCGTCCAGGCGCGGATGGCCATACCACTGCTCCGGGTACGCCGAACTGCCGGTCGCGGCCGGCCCGGAATCACGGAAGTCGGGAACCTGGTAGCCGGGTACCGCGGGCCCAGGCGGAGGGTAACCGGGCCATCCGGAAGCCGTCGGACGGGCTGGCGTCCTGGGTCCGGTTTCGCCGCGGAACGCGGGACCGGGGTGCGGAGCCTTCGGGCCGTCATAGGAGGGATCCGCGTAGCCGGGATCGCCGTAGCCGTAGTCGTCGATGGCTGGCTGCTGATAGATAGGTCCGGTGCCGTACGCGGACTCGAGCACGTCCCGGGACGCAGTGTCAAGCTGCCGGAAACCTTGAGGCCAGGAGATCTCGGGACCGAACGGCACCTCGCGCCGTCCGCCGGGGCCTTCGCGCGGGTCGCTTCGTGGCCCAGGTCCGTGCTGGACTGGACCGCTCGTGGCCTCATCCGGGTACGGACGCTGCGCGGATGGCCAGTCACGGCCATCTGGAGCCGGCGAACCACTCCTCATATACCGGGTCACTCCCCTGTCTGTCGTACAGCAGGTCAATGATCACTAGCATCATTGCGACGAACGAGACACTCTGCTACCTACTTGGACGATTTCTGCCGCAGAAGGTCACGATTGAAGACACACGCTACTGCCCTGCCGCGCTCCGCACCGTGCATTCCGGGCTTTACGGCAAGTCGCACCGCCACTCATTAGCCGAGGGTAAGAGGAATATTGCACTAAGTGACCGAACCCGTGAGCGGTGTACCGAGGGGCGGATATATATAACCCCGGCCACGCCGACGGCCGTCAGGATTCCCGGGGGCGGTGATAGGCGGCCCGGGTCCGCTCGGTGTGCTTGCGGGCGAGCGACTCGGCGCGTTCGGCGTCGTGCTGCTCGATCGCGTCGATCAGCGCGCCGTGCTCCGTCCACGAGCCGTGCCCGCGCTCCGGGGCCACCAGCCGGTAGTACCACTGCACCCGGCGGCCCACGATATCGGCCAGTTCGGCCAGCACCGTATTACCCCCGATGGCCGCGATCTCGGCGTGGAAGAGGCTGTTCACCGTCACGGCCTCGCTCAAGTCGTCCGCGTCGGCCGCCGCCTGCCCCTCGCGGCAGATCTCCCTCAGCCTGGCCACCTGAGCCGGACTCGGCGCGCGGGCGGCCAGCCGGGCCGCCTCGGCCTCGAGCAGCGCGCGCGTGTGGAGCAGATCGTCCACCTCGGAGTCGGTCGGCACATGGACGAAGGCACCCTGACTCGGCCGCAGGTCCACCCATCCCTCGGCCTCCATGCGGTGCAGCGCCTCGCGGATCGGCTGCCTGCTGACCCCGAGCTGACGGGCGAGGTCGGTCTCTACCATGTGCTGGCCGGGCGGCAGATCACCACCGACGATCAGGTCGATGAGCGCGTCGTAGACCGACTGGCGCAGCGGCACCGGCCGCGGCAGGGGACGCATCATCACCGTCATCGTCACCCCCCAAGGTGATCTCGCTCTACAACTGGCAGTTCAGAGGTTATCGGCGACTGTATGCAAAGTGCGATCCCCGGATTCGGGGACGAGGACCGCGCATGGCGAGCCCAAACGCGGATAGCCTCAGCGCTATGCGCTATCTCGTGCGGGAGCGGCTGTTCTCCATCACCGACGACTTCTGGGTCACCGACGAGCAGGGCAACAAGGTCTTCCTCGTGGACGGCAAGGCGCTTAGGCTCCGCGAGACCTTCGAGCTCAAGGACGCCGCGGGGCAGAAGCTCGCGACCATCCACAAGAGGTTCCTCACCTTCACCGACGCGATGGAGATCGAGCACGACGGGGCGGTGGTGGCCACGGTGCACAAGGCGGTGATCTCACCGCTGCACCACCGCTCGTTCATCGACATCCCGGGCGGCGGCCGGCTCGAGGCGGTCGGGAACCTCATCGACAAGGACTTCGAGATCCGCGACGGCGGGCAGGTAGTCGCCCAGATCTCCCGGTCGTGGTTCCGGGTCCGCGACACCTACGGCGTCGACGTCGCCCCGGGCGAGAACGACGCTCTCATCATCTGCATCGCGATCTGCCTGGACCGCATACACCACGCCGAAGAACGCCAGCACTGAGGCCCGCGTGAGCGGAGGAGCTGGCGCTCGGGCGGGGGAACCGCCCCGGGCGCTAGGCCTGGGGGACTTGCGCGTCGGGGAGGGCGAACTCGCCGCCCAGGTAGCGCAGCACCGGGTCGGTGTCCGGGTCCGGCCGGGGCGCCTCACCGTACTCCGCGATGATCTGGGCGGCGTAGGCCTCCGCGTCGTCTTCGGGCTGGTAGCCGAGGGCCTTGGCCTCGGCCAGCGAGACCCAGCCGCCCCGGGTGTTGGCGGACACCCCGAAGATGACGCGGTACCCGGGCCTATCCGCGGTCAGGCACGCCTCGAAGAGCCTGCCCGCGTCGTCGGGCGACAGCCAGGTGGACAGCATGCGCACGTTCCGCGGCTCCGGGAAGCAGGACAGGATCCGCACGCAGATCGCGTCCATCCCGTACCGGTAGTGGTACATCGCGGCCAGCGCCTCGGTGCTGGCCTTGGAGACGCCGTAGTAGGTGTCGGGCGCGGGAAACGCGTAGTCGGGGACGGGGAACGCCGACCGCGGGATGAAACCCACCGCGTGGTTGGAGGAAGCGAAGATCACCCGGGGCGTCCCGGCCCGGCGGGCCGCCTCGAACACCACGTAGCTGCCGTTGATATTCACCTCGAGGATGCGCGGCCACGGCGCCTCGCCCGGGATCCCGGCCAGGTGGATGACCGCGTCCGCTCCCTGGCAGGCGGCGGTCATGATGTCAATGTCGGCCACCGACGCCTGGATCGCTTCCTCGCCCGGCCCGGCCACCAGCGGGGCGATGTCGATGACGCGCAGCGTCCGGCCCGGCCGGGCCAGCCTGGTCCGCAGCATGGACCCGACGAGGCCGGCGGCCCCGGTGATGACGATGACCGACACCGTCAGCCCCCTTTGCTTCTTCGAACGTCCGGCAGGTTGCCTTGTCCCGGCCTGGTTGCGGACCGGTTCCAGCTCGTATACGCACTCTTTTTATCAGCCTGTCCGGATCGTAGGCTGCTGTGCTGATGGGCTTGACACGGGGTGCACTGACACGGGGTTCACTGACCCTGTCCCGGATGAACGCCCACCGCCTGGTCATCATCGCGGCGGCCCTCACCATCGTCGTGGCGGCGGCCCTGGCCTCGGTGCTGGCGACCTTCAGCGGGCAGGCCGAACTCGGCGATATCACCGCGCACGCGACCCTGGTCTCCGGCCGGTGGCCGGGCCGGCCGGCCAGCGGGCAGCCCATTCCGGCGGCGCTGCACGGCGCCGTGGCGGTCTGCGCCGTCGCCCTGCCGCACCTGGTCGGGCTCGTCTGTCGACCTGTCCGCCTTTTACCGGGACCGGCGCCCCGGTCCAGCTCTCACCTGATGCTCTCGAGCTCGGCCTGCCCGCCGCCGCGATCTTCGTCCTGGCCCTGGCCACGCTGCTCGCGCAGACTTCGGTGCTGCGCCGACGCGGCGTTACCGGCCTGCTCAGGGCAAACTAAGAGGTAAGGAAGTGATGCACATGGCCGCTACGCCCCTGCAGGAGGGCTCGTCTGCCCAGGAGAGCATCGCCGAGCTGGGCGCCGAGGCGGCGCGGCAGCACCGCGACTTCGGCGCGGGCTCGCTGATCGTCTGCGACCGGCTGGTGCGGATCTACCTCGCCGCGGGAATCGAGGTCCAGGCGCTGCAGGGTCTTGACCTGCTGGTGGAGCAGGGCGAGATCGTGGCGCTGGTCGGGGCGTCGGGCAGCGGCAAGTCCACGCTGATGAACATCCTGGCCGGCCTGGACACGCCCACGGCGGGTTCGGTGCGGGTGGCGGGCCACGACCTGGCCGCGATGGCCTCGCGCCAGCGGCTGGCCTACCGGCGGCGGGTCGTCGGCTTCATCTGGCAGCAGACCTCTCGCAACCTGCTGCCGTACCTGACCGCGCAGCAGAACGTGGAGCTGCCGATGCGGCTGGCCGGGAGCCGGGCCGCCAGCCGCCGGGCGCGCGCGGCTGAACTGCTCGACCTGCTGGGCCTGGGCGACGGCGCGGGCCGCAGGCCCGATCAGATGTCCGGCGGCGAACAGCAGCGGGCCGCCATCGCGGTGGCCCTGGTCAACGAGCCCAAGGTGCTGCTCGCGGACGAGCCCACCGGCGAACTCGACACGGCCACCGCGGCCGAGGTGTTCGCCGCGCTGCAGACGGCGAATCGAGAGCTCGGCGTGACCGTGCTGATCGTCACCCACGACCCGGCCGTGTCCTCGGTGGTGCGCCGGGTCGTCGCGATCAGGGACGGCCGGACCAGCACCGAGATCCACCGGCTGGCCAGCACCGTCGACGACGGCGAGATGGCCCAGCACGCGGTGGAGTACGCGGTGCTCGACCGGGCCGGCCGGCTGCAGCTGCCCAGGGAAATGACCGAACCGCTGGGCATGCGGGACCTGGTCCGCCTCGAAGGCGAACCCGACCACATCGGCGTCTGGCCCGACCAGCGAGACAAGTCGTGACTGCGGTGCTGGCGACGGACATGCTGGCGGTCGAGGGGGTCACGCGGACGTTCGGCAGCGGGCGCACGGCTACCCATGCGCTGCGGGGCGTGTCGTTCACGGTCGGGTCCGGCCAGCTGGTGGCCTTGCGCGGCCGGTCCGGATCGGGGAAGACCACGCTGCTCAACGTGGTCGGCGGCCTGGACCAGCCGGACGGCGGCCGGGTCCAGGTGGCCGGCCAGGACGTGACCGCCATGTCCTCCCGCGAGCGGATGGCGATGCGGCGCACCTCGGTGGCGTTCGTGTTCCAGTCGTTCGGCCTCATCCCGATCTTGTCGGCGGCGGAGAACGTCGGCGTGCCGCTGCGGATCGCCGGCCTGGCCCCGAAGGAACGCGAGCAGCGGGTCCGGCTGATGCTGGACATCGTCGGCCTCAGCGATCACGCCAGGCAACGGCCGGGCGAACTGTCCGGCGGCCAGCAGCAGCGGGTCGCGATCGCCCGGGCGCTGGCGGGCAGCCCGCAGGTGCTGCTGGCGGACGAGCCCACCGGCCAGCTCGACTCCGAGACCGGCAAGCAGATCATGCGGCTGCTCCGCACCGTGGTGCAATCCGAGGGCGTGACCGCGCTGGTCGCCACCCACGACCCGGACCTCATCGGCATCGCCGATTCCGTCCTGGAGCTCGAAGACGGAAAAATCAAAGACAACTGACGAAACAGATTCCGCCCCCGCGCCTCACAAGCCCCACCAGTCTCCCTGCTCCCAGGAGCCGAGCGCAGGTACTGGCGATCTGAACACCCGGTCGCGGGGTCAGACGACGGGGGTACCGGTGGCAGCGGTTAGGTCGGCGAACAGCTCCGTCAGGCGTTTGGTGACCGGCCCTGGGGTGCCGTCGCCGATGGTCCGGCCGTCGACGCGGACGACGGGGGCCAGGCCGCCCATGGTGCCGGTCACGAAGGCCTCCTCGGCCGTGTAGAGCTGCGGCAGTGTGTAGTCGCCTTCCTGGGCGCGCAGGCCGGCCGAGGCGGCCAGGTCCAGGACCGCGGCCCGGGTGATGCCCTCCGGGCAGGACGCGGTGGTGGGGGTGGCCAGCGTGCCGCGGATCACCATGAAGAGGTGGGTGGCGTTGGTTTCGGCGATGAAGCCCCGCGGGTCGAGCATGACCGCGTCGTCGGCGCCGGCCACGTTCGCCTCGATCTTGGCCATGATCGACGGCAGCAGGTTGTTGTGGTGGATCTTCGGATCCAGGCAATCCGGCGCGGGGCGGCGCACGCTCGCGGTGATCAGCGTGATGCCGGCCGAGTCGTAAACCGGGGCCTTGAACTCGGCCAGCACGATCAGCGTCGGCCCGGAGGTGTTCAGCCGGGGATCCATGCCGGAGGTGAGCTTGACCCCGCGGGTCAGCGTGAGCCTGATGTGGACGCCGTCCCGCATGCCGTTCGCGGCCAGGGTGCGCCGGATCTGCTCGATGATCTCCTCATCCGGCGGGACCGGCCCGAAGGCCAGCGCCTGGGCCGAGGCGCGCAGCCGGTCCAGGTGCTCGGTCAGGCGGAAGATCCTCCCCGCATACAGGCGCAGGCCTTCCCAGACCGCGTCGCCGCCCTGCACGGCGGAGTCGAACGGGTTGACCCCGGCCTGGTCGCGGTGGCTGAGCTTGCCGCCCACGTTGACGACGAGGTCGCGGTTGCGCTCATCGAAGACCTGAAGCATCAGGACCTCCTGGTTCCGAAAGGCTGGAAATACGGTATTCGTGCAGCCGCGAGAAATACGGCAAACAGCGTTCGGCGAGCGGCTCGAGCCTGGCGGGCAGCGGATCCGCGGGCGGCCGGTACGGCGCGAAGCCGGTGGAGGCATACACGCTGTCGTACCAGTACGGGGCCCACACCCCGTCGCTGTCCCGCGGCCCGGCGGGCCAGGACAGCATCCGGTCATCGAAGGGCACGTCCAGGGCCCGGCACAGGGCGCGCAGCATCCCCTCGGGGTCGGTGAGCAGGTCCCGGGAGTCCACCACCGGACCGCCGAACGTCTCGAAGATCTCCGCCTGCTGCCTGAGGCCGAGATCTTCGAGGGTCGGCTCGGCGCGCACCCGGGCGTAGGAGGCCAGCAGCTCGCGCGGGTCCCTGATCAGGTGCGCGTGCCGCAGCGGCGCGAGCGCGGCCCGGTCCACCTCGGGCAGCAGGTGATGGGTCATGTGCTTGGCGTAGCTGACGGCGATGCCCGGGGGCAGCGGCGCGCTGGTCTGCTGGGACAGGACCTCTCGCCAGCCGGTCGGCTGGCTCGCGATTATGGTTTGGTGACCGGGGTGAGCCAGTGCCGTTCGGTGTAGATAAAAGGCGTAAAGGGGCTCGTCGCTGACGACTGTGTCCGGGCGGTTTTCCCAGGATCGCATCAGCGCCGTGGACACGGTCCGCGGTCCGGACCACATCGCGATGCGGGCCGGGTCGCTCACAGCAGCACGACGCTGCGCAGCACCTCACCCCTTTCCATCTTGGCGAAGGCCTCCTCGATCGCCTCCAGGGCGATGGTTTCCGACACGAACTTGTCCAGCGGCAGGCGGCCCGCCAGGTGCAGGTCGACGAGCATCGGGAAGTCTCGGCTGGGCAGGCAATCCCCGTACCAGGAGGACTTGAGCGCCCCGCCGCGGCCGAACACGTCGAGCAGGGGCAGCTCGAGCCGCATCTCCGGGGTCGGCACGCCGACCAGCACCACCGTGCCGGCCAGGTCACGCGCGTAGAAGGCCTGCTCGTAGGTCTCGGGCCGGCCGATGGCCTCGATCACCACGTCGGCGCCGAACCCGCCGGTCAGTTCCCTGATCCGGGCCACCGGGTCCTCGGTCCTGGAGTTGACCACCTCGGTGGCGCCGAACCCGCGGGCCCACCCCAGCTTGCGGTCGTCGACGTCCACCGCGATGATCGTCCGCGCGCCCGCCAGCTGGGCACCGAGAACCGCGCCGTCGCCGACGCCGCCGCAGCCGATCACCGCCACGCTGTCACCCCTGGTCACACCGCCGGTGTTGATCGCGGCGCCGATGCCCGCCATCACGCCGCAGCCGAGCAGCCCGGCGGTGGCGGCCGGGATGGCCGGATTGACCTTGGTGCACTGGCCCGAGGCGACCAGGGTCTTGTCGGCGAACGCGCCGATGCCGAGCGCCGGGGACAGCGGGGTGCCGTCTTCCAGCGTCATCTTCTGGCTGGCGTTGTGGGTGTTGAAGCAGTACCACGGCTTGCCCCGGGCGCAGGCGCGGCACCGGCCGCATACCGCGCGCCAGTTGAGGATGACGAAGTCACCGGGCGCCACGTCGGTCACGTCGGGCCCGACGGCCTCGACCACCCCGGCCGCCTCGTGCCCGAGCAGATAGGGGAAGTCCTCGCCGATGCCGCCCTGCTTGTAGTGCAGGTCGGTGTGGCAGACACCGCACGCCTGGACGTTGACCAGCGCCTCGCCCGGACCCGGCTCGGGCACCAGGATCTCGGTGACCTCGACCGCCTCGCCCTTGCCTCGCGCCACCACGCCACGCACGCTGATCGCCATCCCGGGCTCCTCCTCAGTCATGAAAAACCAAGATCTTGATATCGAACGGTCCCTGACTTCGCCTGGCCCGCCTAACGCATTCTCGTCCCAGCATGGCCGACCCGTACAGCACCAGCCCGCAACCAGCCGGCTACCGGCCCGGCCCGGACCTGGCCACTCTTGTGGTTCTGGCCGCCGCGGCGCCCGGCCACCCGCGTGGTTGTGCCAGCCACGGTGCCAGGGCCCCCTTGGACGCCACAGCCCGGGGGTCGGTGCTGGATGTCAGACCCGATCGGCGGCGCGGCCGCGCCAGGAGACGGCCCGGCCCGAGTAGTGGCGGCGGGCCGAGTCGGCCGTCATCGCCGCGTACATGAGCGCGATCAGCGGCAGCGCGGGCGCGCGCAGCGGCGACAGCCGGTAGAACCGGAGCATCGGCAGGTAGCTCGCCGTCATCAGCCCCCAGCCGAGCAGCCCCGCGATCCCGGTGACGGCCACCGCCGTCCCGGTCGAGCCGACGGCAACCGCGATCAGCGCGGCGATCACGCCGGCCGGCGGCGCCGCGTAGAGCAGCAGCAGCCCGATGAGCGTGCCCGCCAGCAGCGCCGGGTTGTACCGAAGCTGGACGTAGGCGGACCTGGCGATCATGTGCCAGAGGCTGGCCAGGCTCGGGTACGGCCGGTCGGACCTGATGTCGGTGGTGAGACCGAGCCAGATGCGGTTGCCGTCTTTCTTCAGCAGCGTGCCGAGGGCCACGTCGTCAATCAGCGCGTCCCGCATCGGCTCGAGGCCGCCCGCCCGTTCCAGTGCCTCGGCCGCGATCAGCATGCACCCGCCGGCCCCGGCCGAGGTCCGGCTTTTCGGGTCGTTGACCTTCTTGAACGGGTAGAGCTGGGCGAAGAAGTAGACGAACGCGGGCACGATCACCCGTTCCCAGGCCGTCTCCGCGCGGAGCAGGGCCATCTGCGAGACGAGGGCGCGGTCGTCGTCTTCGGCCGCCTGGACCAGGTCGCGCAGCGCCGTCGGCGCCCAGGTGATGTCCGCGTCGGTGAACAGCACGTAGGCGGGACGCGTGGTTGTCGTCGCGCCGGTTTCCGGCCCGGCCGCGGCCAGGCCCTGGGCCATCGCCCAGACCTTGCCCGCCCAGCCGTCCGGCCTCGGCTGCCCGGAAACGACGGTCAGCGGCGCCCCGCCGTCCCGCGCCGCCTTCTCGCCGAGTTCGGCCGCGACGGCGGCGGTGCCGTCGTCGCTCCGGTCATCAACCAGGAAGACGCGGAACTCCCCCGGGTACTCCTGCGCCAGCAGCGCCGGCAGCGTCCCGGGAAGGGAGTCCGCCTCATTGCGGGCGGGCACCACGGCGACGACGGCCGGCCACGCCGGGCGGCCGTCGGTCGCGGCCGACCGCCGCGGCGGCAGCCGCTGACCGGTCCGCCAGAAACTTCCGTGCGCCGCCACCAGATAGACCCACGCGGCGGCGCTGACTGCACAGGCGATCGCGAGTCCAAGCACGCCAGCAGCTTGGCACATCCCCAGCCGTAACCGGACACCCCCGTAGCCCCACGAGCCGACCTAGGCGCGCCCGGGCCGTGATCGTGTGACGTTGGGGTCCGCGTTTTCCGGCCGCAGGCGTCAGCGTGTGCCGCTGGGGGCACCCCGCGACCCGAACTACCCACGACGACCCTTATCTCCGTCCGGCTTGTTGTGCGTGGTGACGGTGAGGACGGT
>PMST01000684.1 GCA_003168295.1 Actinomycetota bacterium | reverse complement strand
GTTGAAGAACACCTGCCACGGGTCGACCGAGGTGATCTGGCCGCCGCGCTGGGTGAACCCACCCGGCTGGTTCATCCAAGCGTTCACCGCGACCACCGACATCGCCCCGAAGATGCCGCTGACCGCGATCGGCACCCCGGACCACCAGTGCGCCCAGGGCCGCAGGCGATCCCAGCTCCACAGGTAGATCCCGGTGAAGATCGCCTCCAGGAAAAAGAAGATGCCCTCGAGCCCGAACGGCAGTCCCAGCACTGCCCCGTACTGGCGCAGCAGCCCCGGCCACAGCAGGCCCATCTCGAACGACAGCACGGTGCCGGTGACCGCCCCGACCGCGACGGTCACCCCCATCGCCTGCGACCAGCGCCGCGCCAGCCGCATCGCCACCTCGTTACCGCGCCGCAAGCCGACGAACTCGGCCAGCAGCACGATCGACGGCAACGCGATCCCCAGGCAAGCCAGGATGATGTGGAATCCCAGCGTGGCCGCCATCTGCGCACGCGCCGGAACCACATCGCCGACCTGGGCGGCAGCTAGCAGCGTCACCTGGCCGGAGTGAATCATGACGCGCCGGCCACACCGAACAAATGCGAGATACCGGCCACACGCAAGCGCCGCAGCAAGAAATCCCCGACCGAAATAGTCGAAGGCCTGGTTTTCGATGGCATTGTTTATTGTCCCTTTCTGAACGGGCTCACGCATGCGCCGGAACGGCCACAGGCATCATGCCTATCGTCAGGCGGGCTCGCCGAGCGTATAACAACAACCTAGGCACCGGCGGAGCCGCCGCTAATCAGTAAAACGACTTAAAGCGCCGCAGCAGGCGGCTCTTCATTAGCCCTGCACCGGTTTTGCGTACATCCAGACGGGCGCGGTGCGGTAGCACGCGGAGAAGGGGAAGGGGATCACCTTGGAGGCGAACTGATTCGGCGGGTAGACGCGCAGCCCGGCCGCCGTGGGGAACTTACCCGCCCGGCCCTGCGGCCCGGGCAGGAAGCAGGCGGTGCCGAAGTCGCCCGGGTCGGAGACCTGCAGTCCCGCGGTCGCGGTGGCGCCGACGGCGAGGCTGACCGTGGCCGGCGTGGCGGCCACCCAGCCGGCTGGGTGGCCGATCCGACGGCCGCTGAGGCTGACCGCTGAGACCCCCGGGTAGCCGCGCAGCGTGCAGGCGTGGCCGGACAGGTTGGTGAAGTTGAGGGTGTAGTCTTCGCCTCCGGCGTAGCCGCTGCCGGACGTGTTCAGCCAGATGACCAGCCCAGATGTGGTACAGGCGGGCGTGCTGGCGGCGGCGGCCGGACCTCCGGTCGCCGCCAGGGCGGTTACCGGGGTCAGGACCGCAGCGCAGGCCAGGGCCGCTACGCCAGCCAGCCTGCGGGGGGACATGGAGAAATGCATGGCGTCCTTCTTTGGATGAGGGTTCAGGGCTAATGGGGTTCGTCCCGCGATCGACGTCAGTTCCCGACCGCATAATGGGAGTTCTACCTGTGATAGGACCGGACGCCATCCCTGCGATTGACCATTTCCGGCGCGAGGCACTATGCAGACTGGCGCGGAAGCAGGACAGCCAGGCGGCCTCCTATCGAGGGCCTGCCTATCGAGAGCCGACGATTACGCCGGACCACGCGACGTCCGTCGGGTGGCGACGGACGTGAGGCCTAGACATTGTCCGCGTCTGCTCTCAGCGTTTTTAAGTCGTTTTACTGATTAGCGGCGGCTCGGCCGGTGCCTATGGTGTCGTTACACGCCCGGCGAGCCCGCCCGACTGCGGCTATATATGCACGTAGCCGGCAGGTATTGGCCCGCACTGGCGGCCCTGGCGTTTGCTGGTATGGACAGCGGCGCTTCTGAACAGGGAGTACCCGGCTTCGAAGGAGAAGAAAATGACAGTTACGGCTGGACGCTCGACGGCCAGTCCCGCGCGCGAGAGCGTGACGATGACCGTGGGAGAGTTTCTGCTCCGGCGCATCCGGGAGGCCGGTGTCGGGCATGCGTTCGGCGTGCCAGGCGACTACAACCTGGAGCTGTTGCAGCAACTCGAGGACACCGGCACGCTGGAATGGATAGGGGCGTGCAACGAGCTGAACGCGTCCTATGCGGCGGACGGCTACGCTCGGCTGAACTGCATGGCCGCGCTGATCGTGACGAACGCCGTGGGCGCCCTGAGCGCGATCAACGGGGTGGCCGGCTCCTACGCCGAGCACGTCCCGGTGATCTGCATCTGCGGGTCGATTCCGTTGCGGTCCATGGAGCGTGGCCTGGGGATGCACCACACGATGGCCGACGGGACCTGGGACCGGTTCATCAACGCCTACGCGCAGGTGACCGCCGCGCAGGCCCGGCTGACCCCGGACAATGCGGTCTCCGAGATCGACCGGCTGATCACCACGGCCTGGCGGGACAAGCTCCCGGTGTACATGGAGCTGCCGTCCGACATCGGCTACCTCGACATCGAGGTTCCGGCGGCCCCGCTGGTGCTCGAAGAACCGCCCAGCGACCCGGAACGGCTGCGGTCGTGCGCCGCCGCGATCGCCGACCGCCTGTCGCGGGCCACGTCCCCGGCGATCTTGGTGGACCTGGACGCGGACCGGTTCTGCGCCGCGGAAGAGATCATGGAGCTGGCCGAGAAGGCACAGGTGGCGGTGGCGGTGGCGACCACGGCCAAGGCGGTGATCGACGAGACGTTCCCGTATTACCTCGGCCTCTACAACGGCCAGGCCAGCCAGCCGCGTGTACGCGAGGCGATCGAGAACAGCGACTGCCTGCTGGCCATCGGCTACCGGCCGATCGACCTGACCACGGGCGACTTCACCGGCTCGCTGGCCGCCGGCACGATCCATGTCCGCGGGCGCTCGGTGGACGTGGGTGAGGACAACTACCAGGCGGTGACGCTTAAGGAGGTCCTGCGCGGCGTTACCGACGCGGTCCCGCAAGTCACCAACCGGGCCATGCGCCAGTCCGCGCCGCCGACGGTGGTGATGGGCGATCATGGTGACGGATCGCCCAAGCTGACTCAGGCTGCGTACTGGCAGGCTATCCAGGGCTACATCCGGGCCGGGGACGTGCTCGTCGCCGAAGACGGCACGTCATACGCTTCCGCCGGGCTGCGGCTGCCGCCGGACTGCACGTTCGTCTCGCAGGTCATCTGGGGCTCGATCGGCTACAGCGTGGGATCGCTGCTCGGCACGCTGACCGCGGCACCAGAACGGCGTCACCTGCTGTTCGTAGGCGACGGCTCGTTCCAGCTGACGGCGCAGGAGATGTCCACCATGCTGCGGCATGACTACAAGCCGGTGATCTTTTTGATCAACAACGGCGGGTACACCATCGAGCGCTGCTGGCTGGGCAAGACCTCGCGCTTCAACGACGTCGCGAACTGGGCCTACGCGGAGCTGCCGAAGGTGTTCCGGCCGGACACCACAGCACGGTCGTTCGTGGTCAAGACCGTCGCGGACCTGGAGAAAGCACTCAGCGCGCCGAACGACACCCTGATCTTCATCGAAGCGATCATGGATCCCTTCGACGCTCCCACCCCGGTCATCGACACCGGCAACAACGGGGCCGACATCGACTACGGGCCCCGCGGCCCGCAGCACCGCGACAACATGCTCATCCGGCCGGCCACATGATCTGGTGAGCTAACACGGCCCCTCACGTGACGAACGTGAGGGGCCGTGTTCGTACGGCCCGGCCGACTACTGCTGACACACTCCGGGTTCGTCAACTGAGGCTGCCGCCCTATACGCAGGGAACCTAAGGGCATGCGGGGGGGACGGTACCGACAAGCCGAGGGCGCGGGCCTGGGTAACAGCCTCGGTGCGGTGGTGCACGCCTAGCTTGGCGAAGATGTGGCGCATGTGCGTGCGGACCGTGTTCAGCGACACCGACAGCTCGCGGGCGATCTCCCGGGCCGACAAGTTGGTCGGCAGATACCGCAGCACCCGGATCTCGCTCTGGCTCAGCGGCTCTATTATCCCCGGGGGGACGATCCCCCCAGACCCCCCCTGCTTACGGGGGGGCTGCCCGCCCCCCCATACCCCCCGGGCAGGCTGAGGATCTCGGAGATCAGGGTCGCGTGCTTGGCGCAGTTCCGGGCGTGGAGCTCAAGCAGCCCTGGCGCAGGGTGGACGAGGAACGGGAAGAGCGTGAGATCGGGTTCGGCGACGTCGAGAGCGCGCTCGAGCGCGCGCCCGGCGGCGCCCGGGTCGCCGAGCGTGTCGTGCGCGATCGCCTCGAGCAAGGCCGCCGCCACTATCCATACCGGGTGAACTCGAAGGGAACCGTCCAAGACGGGCGCGACCGCGGCCTTCGCCCCCCTGCGGATCGTGCTGGGCCAGCCGTAGCACCGCGATGGCGGTGCGCATCTCGCCGCCCTCGCGCTCGTGAGCGTCCAGCCCGGCCAGGACGCGTCCGGCACGCCGGGTATCGCCCAGCAGCACCAGAGCCTGCAACATGTGCGCTCTCATCGGCGTCGCGAGGGTATGCGGTACGACGAGCGCGGCGCGCGTATCTTTATTGGCGGCTCGCCATAAATCCACTGCCCGGCATTGTTCCCCAGGTACAGCCTGTACGCCGGCTGTGCAGACTAGTCGCGGTCGACGCAGTTCTAGCAGGACTCCGTGGCCCGTCTCACCGGCTTGACAGCCGTATCCGAGCCGGGTGGACGGTCAGGCCAGCTTTCGCGCGAGGTCCCACGCGAGGCGGTGGTTAGCGTACGGCGGGTAGCGGAGCTCAGGATCCACTCTCGGGCTGTGGTAGAGGACGCCGCGGGTGTTTGTGAACGCCTCGAAGCCCCAACGGCCGTGGTATTTGCCCATGCCGGAGTTGCCCACCCCGCCGAACGGGATGTCCGAGACGAGCGGGTGCAGTGTGCAGTCGTTCACGTCCACGTTGCCCGATGGGGTGGCGGCGATGATCTGTTCGGTCACGTCTTGGTCGTTGGCGAAGACGTAAAGGGCAAGCGGCGCCGGGTGGCCGTTGACCCAGTCGATGACCCCCCGGACGGAGTCGATTTCCAGGACCGGCAGGATCGGGCCGAACACCTCCTCCTGCATGATCGGCGAATCCCAGCCGACGTCGACGAGCACCGTCGGCGCGACGTAGAGGTCGTCGAGATCGACACGCCCGCCGACGACCGCTCTGCCGCTGCCGAGCAGCCCGGCGAGGCGCTCGGCGCTGGCGCGATTGACGATCCGGCCGTAGTCGGGGCTTTGCTGCGGCTCCTCGCCGTAGAAGTCGCGCACCGCCTGAACCAGGTGCTCGACCAGCTCGTCTTTTATCTCAGGCCACACGAGCACGTGATCAGGTGCGGTGCAGATCTGCCCCCCGTTGGCGAAGCGCATGTTCGCGATCCGCCGCGCCGCGGCCTTGATGTCCGCCGAGGAGTGCACGATCGTCGGATTCTTGCCGCCCAACTCGAGCACCGTCGGCGTCAGGTGCTTGGCCGCGGCCTGATGGATGATCTTGCCCACCCGGGGGCTGCCGGTGAAAAAGATGAAGTCCCACTGCTGCTCGAGCAGCGCCGTCGTCTCGGGCACCCCGCCCTCCACCACCGCGACCGCCTGCCGGTCCAGGTAGCGAGGGACAAGCTCGGCGATCAGCGCCGAGGTGGCGACGCTCAGCTCCGATGGCTTGATCACCGCGGTATTCCCGGCGGCAAGCGCCGGCGCCAGCGGGCCGAAGGTCAGCATCAGCGGCTCGTTCCACGGGCCGATGATCAAGGTGACGCCCAACGGATCGTGACGCACCCTGATCCGGCCCGGCTCGAGCACCAGTGGCATCGGCAAGTGCTCGGGCTTCAGCCACGACTGCATGTGCCTCAGCGCGTAGTCGGCCTCGTTGATGCAATGGCCGATGTCCATCAGATCCGCGTCGACCTCATTCCGGCGAAGATCGTCGTACAGCGCCGAGTAGAAGCGGCCTCGGTTGTCCTCCAGCAGCGCCTTGAGCGCTTCTAGCTGCGCGCGCCGCCATGCCACCGGCCGTGTCGCCCCGGACAGGAAGTACGCGCGCTGGGCGGCGATGAGGTCGGTGTAGTCAAGGGAGGCGTCCGTGAGAGAGGCTGGAGACGACATGGCGGTCCTTTCGTAAGCCGGTTGATAAGCCCGACGCCGCGACAGGCGTGCGCTGGGGACTACGGAAAGTCCAGCAGAGGACCGCGGAGCATTCATCGAGGCAAACGACCAACTTGACCCGCTATGAAGACCTACGGCCCGGCTATGCAGCTGCCCGGCAATGAGGCCATCTCAGCCAGGTCGTGATTGGGTTCGTCACGGACCTGGTGACGCAGCAGGCAAGGGGTGCTGTGCAGAGCGCGTGGCCGTGCAGACAGGTTCCCGGCGAGTAAGAACGGGACGAATCACATCAATGCTGTGATGACGGCTCACACGGGTCGTGGCGATGCTACCTGGTGACGCAGTAGAGCCAGATGGCAACGGGAGAAGCTCTTGTCCCGCGAAACCGCAGAGAGATGATGCGCTGTGACCGACATTATGAACCTGGCTGAACAGGGCGTTCTTGACGTGCGACTGCGGGCGGCCAACGGGGCCGCTCGCCGCACTATGGTCGTCGCCTCGGTGCTGCGTCCGCCCGCGGCCCCCCCGGACACCGTGGCCCGGCCTGCGCTGCTGGACCGGCTGGCCGAGAGCTCGACGGCCAGCCTGGTGCTGACGGTCGCGCCGACGGGGTGCGGGAAGACTTCGCTGCTGCGCGACTGGTGGCTGGCACAGGATTCAGGCGCCGCGTGGCTGTCGGTCGGGGAGAGCGACAACGACCCGGTGCGGTTCTGGTCCGGGGTCATCGCGGCGCTGGGCACGGTGGCGCCGGGTGCCGGCGCGGCGGCGCTGGAGGCGCTGACCGCCGGGCCCAGAACACCCGGGTGGGTAGAGACGCTGCTGGTTGACCACCTGGCCCGGATGCCCGGGCGGATCACCCTGGTGCTCGATGATCTTCATCTGATCACCAGTCCAGAGGTGCGGGCGGGTTTCGAGTTCCTGGTGGAGCACCTGCCGCCGACGCTGAGCCTGGTGGTAGCGGCTCGCCGTGACCCGGAGCTGCCGCTGGCCCGGCTGCGCGCCCGCGGAGAGCTGGCGGAGATCCGGGCCGACCAGCTTCGCTTCTCCCTGGACGAGGCGGAGCGGCTGCTCAACCAGACCTTTGGCCTGGCGCTGCCCCTCGAGGAGATCCACGCCCTGTGGCAGCGCACCGAGGGCTGGGCCGCGGGCTTGTACCTGTCCGGGCTGTCGCTGCGGGGCCGAAAGGACGGTCACACGGCCGGGTTCATCGGCGCGGTCGCCGATGACCGGCACATCTTCGACTACCTGTGCGCTGAGGTGCTGGCCGGGCTGCCGCCCCGGACTCGGACGTTCTTGCTCCGCACGGCGGTGCTTGACCGGTTCTGCGCATCGTTGTGCGACGCGGTGACCGGCTCGGCCGGCTCGCGGGACCTGCTGGAGGAGATCGAACGCTGCCAGCTGTTTCTGGTGCCGCTGGACAACACCCGTTGCTGGTACCGCTACCACGTCCTATTCGCCGAGGCGCTGCGCCACGAACTGGACCGCGTCGAGCCGGGGCTGGCGCCGCTGCTGCACCGGCGCGCCTCGGCGTGGCACCGGCAGCATGGGACGATCGCGGAGGCGATCGACCACGCCATCGCCGCCGGCGACCTGTCCGACGCCCGAGAGCTGATAACTGGGCACTGGGATGAGGCTCTCGATGAAGGGCTGACCGAGACCGTGGAGGGGTGGCTGGACCGGCTGCCGCCCGAGATGGTCACCGGCAATGCCCAGATGTGCCTCATCCGAGGGTTGCTGGCCAGGCTCCACGGTCGGCCAGAGGAAGTGGAGCCATGGCTAGCGGCGGCCGAGGCGGCCCCGCCACATAACGCCTGGCGCTACGGACCAGCCTCTGCGGAGTCGGCCATCTGCTTCCACCGGGCGCTGCATCGCCTCTTGGATGGCGATCTAGCCGCGGCCGAGGCGGCCGGCCGCCGGGCAGCGGAGCTGGAGCTGGAATCCGGCAACGTTTACTGGCGGGCTCGAACGCTCGCGGCGCTTGGCGTGATCTTGTTCTGGCGTGGCCAGGACGCCGACGCCAGGCTGCTTCTGGAGCAGGTAAGCCGGCCTGTTCACCAGCAAGCTGACAGCTCGGCCAGCCTGCTGGCCCTGAGCTGCCTGGCGGCAATGTCCGCACGGCAGGGCGAGAACGAGGCGGCCGGGCGCTACCTGCGCGAGGCGGCGGACCTGGACGGCCGGCGCGTCGGGGTCACCGTGCTCGGCGACCTGACCCAGGCTGACCTGCTCGCCGACCGCGGTGAGCTGGCCGCGGCCGAGACAGTCGCGCTCGCCGCGCTCGACCGCGCCAGGCGTCAGCGGTGGCGCCCGGATACCGCCGCCGCGCTGGCGTCCCTGGCCAGGATCTACGCCCGCGACAGCCGCGCCGCTGACGCGCGCGTCCTCCTAGGCGAGGCCTGCGACCTCATCGCCACCTTCCCGGACCCGGGCATCCTGGCCGGCCTGCTGGCCGAAGCCGAGCGCTCGGCCGGCCTGCCCGAACCGGCCGCCGTGCCCCGTGGTCGCGCCCGCAGGCCGGACGGCCTGACCGACCGCGAAGCTGAGGTCCTCAACCTGCTGACCTTCGGCCACACCAACGTGGAGATCGCCGCAGAACTCGTGGTCAGCGTCCACACCGTCGAACGGCACCTGGCGAACGCCTACCGCAAGATCGGCGTGCGCAACCGCGCCGACGCCTCCGCCTATATGGCCCGCGGCGGCCGCTGAACTCTGGTGAGGACCGCGGTGGGGGCCTGCGCGGCGGTCATGTGCGTGCTGCTGCTGGCCACCTTGGTGAGCGGGGACGCGGCAGCGAGCGCGAGCCGCGGTGCGGGCCCGAGCCGCGGTGCGGGCGAGTGTCCAGGAGCGGGCGGTCAAGTCGTGTCGCAGCTACCGGCGGTGACACGGTTCCTCGCTGCCTACGTGCGGCCCGATGGCCGTGTCTACCGGCCCGACCAAGGCGGTGACACGGTCAGCGAAGGCCAGGCTTACGGCCTGCTGCTGGCCGAGGTGGCCGGCCGCGATCGCCTGTTCGGCCGAATCTGGCAGTGGACGCGGGATCACCTGCAACTGCGTGACGGCCTGTTCGCCTTCCACGCAGACGCGGCCGGCCGCGTCCTCAGCCCGGAACCGGCCAGTGACGCCGATCTGCTGATCGCCTGGGCGTTGCTCCGCTACCACGGCCTCGGCGCGGCCAGGCTGCACCAGGACGGCAGGGACGTGGCCGACGCGGTGCTGGCCCATGAGGTAATCACCGGCCCCGGCGGAACCCCGATCCTGGCGGCCGGCCCATGGGCGACCGGCCCTCCCGCCACCGTGGACCCCAGCTACTGGGCGCTGCCCGCGCTGACCGGCTTGGCCTGCCTCACCGGCAACCAGCAATGGCAGCGAATGGCGGACGGCGCCGTAGCCCTGACCGCGCGGCTGACGCGGAACGGCGCGCTGTTGCCCCCGGACTGGGCCGAGTTGACCGCCACCGGCGAAGCGCATCCCGAACCCGCCCCGGATGGGTCCGAGCCACAGCCGCAGTACGGGCTCGACGCCCAGAGAACGGCCGTCTGGTTCGCGGCGTCATGCATTCCGCGGGCCAGGAGGCTGGCCGCCCGCTGGTGGCGGCTACTGCGCTCTCCGGCCCGCTCCCGGGCCCTGGCGCTCAGCCTGGACGGCGCGATCCTCACACCCACGGCTTGCGGGCTCCCTCTGGTGGCGGCCGCGGCCGCCGCCCAGGCTGCCGGCGCGGCCGCGGCCAGCGGCCGGCTGCTCAGCCTGGCCGCCGGCCAACAACGACGCGCCCCC
>PMST01000514.1 GCA_003168295.1 Actinomycetota bacterium | reverse complement strand
TTCATCGCGCAGTGCTTGATGCCGTCCTCGTTGCCCGTGATCAGGCAGCCTCCCACCCGGCCGTAGTAGGCGTACTGGCCGGCGTCGTTGAGCAGGTGGGAGCAGCCGTAGAGCCGCTCGATCACCTTCTTGGTGACCGAGCTGTTATCGCCGAGCCAGATCGGGCCCGCGATCACCAGGATGTCGGCGGCCAGGACCTTGGGATACAGCCGCGGCCAGGCGTCGGTGGCGGCGCCGTGCTCGGTCATGTCCGGCCACACCCCGGTCGCGATGTCATAATCGACGGCGCGGACGATCTCGGTGCGTGCCCCCTGCTCTGCCATGATCCCGGCGCTGGCTTCTATCAGCCCCTGGGTGTGGCTGAGCTCGGGCGACGGCTTCAGCGTGCAGTTGATGAACAGCGCGTCCAGGTCGTCATAGCGCGGGCTCGTGCTTGTCATCAGGTGCTCCATCCCGTCCGCTTAATCTCTCTCGACCAGAGATAGTCCAGCAGGATCAGCATCCGTTACAAGTTCAGCCGGCCGTCAGGACGCCGCGGGGTGCCAGACCGGACCCGGTAGGTACCGCACAGGGCACCGGCCTGGCGTCAGCGGGTGGCGAACCCCATGACTGGATGGGGGTCGAAGGCCAGGCCGTACTTCAATGATGTCCGGCCCTAGCGCCGGTGCCGGCCCGGGAATGCTGTGGCCGCCGCCGCGGACCGCCACGGCGAGCCCGTGCTCGGCGTGCGGCTAGCCAGAATCTTACATATCGGTGACGTGGCGGAGCCGGGCGTAAGACGGCCGCTGGCCGGCGGCGCTGACGAGGTGGATCGCGGATCACTGCGGATCCTCCCCTCGTCAAGGAGAACGGAATGCGTAATCGCATCTGGCTGGCCGCGGGCGGCAGCGTGCTTGCCGCCTCGATCGGCCTGCTCGGCGCGGCCACCGCGGCTAGCGCCAGCACGGTTAGCACCAGCACGGCGAGCACCAGCACGGTGGTCGGCTACACCTATATCGACGGCAACACCGCCACCTCCAACACCATCGACGGGTTCGCCCGGCACGCCGACGGGTCGGTCACCGCGCTGCCCGGCTCGCCGTTCGCGGCGGACGGCGCGGGGCTGGGCAGCGGCCTGGCCTCCCAGGGCGCGATCCAGGCCACGCGCGATGGCCGCTACCTGCTGGCGGTCGACGCCGGCAGCAACCAGATCTCGGTCCTGCGCATCACCGCGGGCGGCGTGCCGGTCCCGGTCGGCCAGCCGGTGTCCTCGGGCGGGATCAAGCCGGTCAGCGTGGCAGTGTCGCCCTCTGGCCTGGTCTACGTGGCGAACTCCGGCGCCGGCGGCAGCGGCTACTCGGGCTTCCGGCTGCACTTCAATGGCAGCCTGACGCCGATCCCGGGCTCGACGGTCACCGTGCCGGACAGCTCGGGCCTGGGTGACGTGTTCTTCAACGCGTTCGGCGACCACCTCATCGGCACCCGCACCGGTACGTCGATGATCGACAGTTTCGTGGTGCTGCCCGGCGGGCACCTGCTCGCGGCCAAGGGCTCACCGTTCACCGGTCAGGGCCTCGGCCAGCTCGGCGCCGAGTTCTCACCGGCCCGTCCCGCGGAGCTGTTCGTCAGCAACGCGCACAACGGCGCCGGCCTGGGCACCGTGTCAGCGTACCGCGACAGCCTGTTCGGCCAGCTCACCGCCATCGGCACCTCGCCGTACGCCGACGGGCAGACCGCGCCGTGCTGGGTAGAGATCAGCCACGACGGCCGGTACCTGTTCACCGTCAACACCGGCTCGGGCAATATCTCCGGCTACGCCATCAACCCGGGCGGCTCCCTCACCCTGATCGGCAGCACTCCGATCTCGGGCGGCGGCGCCGACATCGACGCCCGGCTGTCGCCCGACGGCCGGACGCTGCTGGTGGACGGCAGCGGCAACCACATCCTGTCGGTCTTCGCCGTGACCGGCGGGACCCTCACCGAGGTACCCAGCTCGCCGGCGTCGCTGCCCGCGGGCGGCTCTCCGGCCGGGATCGTCAACATCTAAGCGGAACGATCCGGCGGTTAGCCGCAGGTGTCCTGGACGCGGTTCAGGCGGCGTGCGCTCGCAGGTAGCGGATCAGGCCGATCACGTCGTCGGGCACCAGCCGCCCGATGGCCCCGGTCGAGTAGACGCCGACCACGACCTGGCCGGCCGGGTTGAGAACGAACCCGGTGGACTGCACGAACAGCGGGTCGTCGTTGACGAAGGCGCCGGTCGCCTCGGCCAGCGCGCGGGCATCGGCGCCGTAGCCGACGCCGAACTCCAGGCCACCCTTGGCGACCAGCTCCGCGGTGGTGGCCTCGTCATCGACTGACAGGGCCACCACCTGGGCTCCCACCTCGGCGAGCTGGTCCTTGGCCCGCTCGAACGCGCGCAGCTGCGCGTTGCAGTACGGGCACCAGGCGCCGCGGTAGAACAAGACCACGCCGAAGTGGCCGTCCAGCGCGTCCGGCAGCTGCAGCGAACCGCCGCCTGCCAGGGCTACGGTGAGGGCCGGGAACTTATCGCCGGGGTGAAGCAGGGCCATGAGAGCCTCCATACAGTCGGTGAATGACATGATGCGGCAGGCTCGCCTGGCCTGCGCCAGCCCGGCGCCGGGGAGATGCCTACGTGCGGTTAGCTGCACCCGCCGCCCGGGTCTTACCTATGACATCCAGGCCGGCCCTGCGGGAGACCGGGATCGCGTCCGTAGGATCGGTGTCATGCTGCCAGGCGATGCCGCCGTCGACGGGATCACGCCGCCCTCTGGTTTCGACACGGACTCGGCGACCTGGGTCCGGTCCCTGACCGGCCCCGCGGAGCAGCGCGAGGCCGCGCTGGCGCGCCTGCACGAGATGCTGCTGAGGATCGCGCATAGCGAGCTGCGGCGGCGAAGCGGGCAGCTGCGGATCACCGGCCCCGAGCTCGACGACCTCGCCTACCAGGCCGCGGCCGACGCGCTGCTGGCCATCATGGCCAAGGTCGGCCAGTTCCGCGGCGAAAGCCGGTTCACGACCTGGGCGTACAAGTTCGTGATCTTCGAGGTTTCGGCCAAGGTGGGACGGCACTTCTGGGTCAACCCGCCAGTGCCCATGGACGCCGAAGACTGGGACCGGCTGCCCGACCGGTTCGGGCTCGAGCCCGCTCGCGAGGCCGAGCGGCGCGAGCTGGCCAGCGCCGTGCGCCGCGCGGTGGACGAGCAGCTGACCCCGCGGCAGCGGCAGGTCTTCGTCGCGATCGTGCTGGACGGCGTCCCGCTGGATGCCCTGGCGGACAAGCTCGGCTCCACCAGGAACGCGATCTACAAGACAATGTTCGACGCCCGGCGTAAGCTGCGAGCCGCTCTCGCCGCTAACGGGTATCTGGACGATCAGACTTCGAGGCGCTCATGAACGGCTGGTCAGCGCTGGACCGGTTCCTGCGGACCGACCCGCGCGATGTGGGCTGCGCCGAGGCGATGGACCTGCTGCACGTCTACGCCGAGCTGGCGGCCGCCGACGCCGCGGCCGCGGAACACTACCCGGGGATCGCCGCTCACCTGCGGGCTTGCGGTCCGTGCGGCGAGGACTTCGACGCGCTGCTGGCGGCGGTACGCGGCGCCGCGGGTTGACCGGGCCGGTTCACCGGGCACTGCTCAGAGGTTCCGGGGACGCCATACAGACGAAGGACCGTCCGGGACTGCTCCCTGACGAGGGCGACGGCCATGCCCGCCAGCACGGCCAGGCCGCAGAGCACGTAGAGATCGCCTTCGGCCAGCCGGACCGGGCCTAGCAGCTGGCCGGGCCCGGATAGCGGGATCCGGCCCGAGAAGACAGCGGCGGCCGCCGCTGCGGCCAGGCCGTACCAGGCTGAGCGGCGCCGCCACGCGGTGGCGGCCAGGGCCACCAGCAGCGGCGCGGCCCACACCCAGTGGTGGGTCCAGGAGAACGGCGAGATGAGCAGGCCGGTGATGGCGCAGCAGCTCACCCCCGCGAGCTGGTGGCCGCGCCGGTGCGCCCACGCCGCGACCGTGATACCGGCCAGGCCGACCAGGAGCACCGCGACGACCCACCACCGGTAGGCCGGATCAAGGGTCCCCGCGAGCCGGGCCACCGCCCCGGACAGCGACTGATCTGACGGGTTAGCCGGGTCGCCGACCCGGTCCTGGTTGAAGAACACGCCGTCCAGCCAGAACACCCGGGATTGTGCCGGCAGCAGCAGGGCACCGACGGCGACGGTCACCGCGAAGGTGGCGGCCGCGGTGGCGGCCGCCCTGACCCGGCGGGTGATCAGCAGGTAGCCGATGAAGATCAGCGGGGTCAGCTTGATCCCGGCCGCCAGGCCGGTGGCGATGCCCTGCCACCAGTGGCCGTCGTGGCGGCGCAGCAGGTCGGTCGCGGCCAGCGCGGCAAGTATCAGGTTGACCTCGCCCAGGTGCAGCGTGTAGGCGACCGGGCAGGTCAGCAGGGCCAGCGCCGTCACGGCGAAAACCGTCTCCGGCCGCCGCCGCACCCCCGCCGCGCCCAGCGACAGCGCGCACAGCACCGCCAGCGCGCCGGTGCTCGCGACCGTGAGGACGGCGGCGAGAGCACCTTCGGGCGCGTGTGCGGTAATGGTAAACAGCGCGGCGGCGAAGGGCGGGTAGGTGAAGCTGTACCGGGCCCCGGGAGCGTACAGCGCCGCGCCGTGGGCGGCCTGCTGGCCGCCCCACCAGTAGACGTGGACATCCCGCAGCGGCCAGTACGCGTGCGGAGCCGCCAGCCCGGGACGCAGGTATACCGCCAGCGCCGCCAGCCCTGCCAGCACCACGGCTGTCCTCTTCCAGGGGACCGCCCGGGATCCGCCGAGCGGCGTGTGCGGCGAGACCGGCCGCCGCACCGGGACGGAGAGCTGCTTGGAGTTCACCGGCTTCGGGTGGTGACGGAAACAAAAACCCGGCCGGCGTGCTGCCACTCCTCGTAGGGCTCCAGGTCGGCGGCGGCCGCGAGTTTGAGTAGCGCGCTTACGCCCAGCCGGGCCCAGGGGAATACCGGGCCGCGTCTGCCGTCGGCGTGTTCGAGCCACGCGGTCATCCGCTCGTCGATGTCGTCGCGCTCCGCTTCGATCAGCAGCTGGCCGCCGGGAGCCAGCAATCGCGCGCAACGGCGCAGCAGTTCGTCGGGGTAACCGCCGATGCCGATGTTGCCGTCGGCGAGCAGCGCGGTCACCCACCGGCCCTGGCCGGGCAGCGGCTCGAATACCGAACGGTGGATGGCGCACGCCCCGGCCTGGTGCACCCGGGCCACGGCGGTACGGGAGATGTCCACGCCGAGCACGGGGATCCCGCGCTCGGCCAGCGCGATGGTCAGGCGGCCGGGACCGCAGCCGATGTCGAGTACTGGCGCCCGGCAGCGGCGCAGCAACTCCTCGTCGGTCACGTCGGGCGGCCCGCACCAGCGGGCTACCTGCAGCGGCAGCGCGTGGCCGCACGCCGTCCGCAGGAGCAGCCTGGCACCGGACATATCCAGCGCCTCCTCATACAGGCCAATCGCACCGGGCTTCATACCTGCTCTCGCACGGCGCGGCCGGCCTGATGCCCCGCGGCGGCCGGGTCGAGAACCGGGGCGAGTTCCCGTACCCGCGCGGCAAACCGGCTCCATGGCGCCTGTCGTGCGACGGCTACGGCGTCTGCTGCGGTGTCGACGTCGCGAAGCAGCGGCAGGTCGGCGACGCGCAGCCCGGCCGCATGCAGCCGGGCGCGCTGGCTGGCACCGGTGCTCGCCGTTGACATTGGCACGCCGCGTACCAGGGCCGGGTCCGGTACCCGCAGTCCGAGCGCCCAGAAGCCTCCGTCGGCGACCTCCCAGTCCACGCGGAGCAGGCCGGGAGTGAGCTGTGGCGTGTCCATGCCGATGAGCAGTGCGGGTCCGGGTACCGAGGCGAAAGCGTCAGCCAGTCGCTCGTCGAGGCCGCCAGCGCACTGCGGCGCGATGTCGAACCCGGGCGGCAGCCAGGGTCCTGGCTCGCCGTCGAGTACCAGCACCCGCCGTCGGGCCGGTGTGGCGAGGACGGTGTGCAGCGTGTCGGCCAGGGCGGCCTCGGCGAGTACGGCGGCCTGCCCGGGCGTGCACGGTGGCACGAGGCGGGTTTTGACCCGTCCGGGCAGCGGCTGCTTGGCGATGACGAGCAGGGTGGTGTCCGTCTCCTCGGCCGCATCATGCGGCCGGTACGGCGCGGTCACCTGGCCAGCACCTGGCTCATGTCCCAGACGGTCCGCACGGAGCCGCGCACCGTCCCGGTCACCTTGGACTTGCCGATGCGGGGCAGGTAGTCGACTTCGACCTCGGCCAGGCGCCAGCTGGCGGCGGCCGCGCTCAGGACCATTTCCAGCGGGTAGCCGAAACGCCGGTCGGTGAGGTTCAGGCGCAGCAGGGCCTCGCGGCGCGCGGCGCGCATCAGTCCCAGGTCGCCGAGGCGCAGGCCGGTGCGGCGGCGGACGCGGCGGGCAAGCTCGCGGTTGGCCAGGCGCGCAGGCAGCGGCCAGGCGTCCCGCCGGACCGGTGCGCGGCGGCCGAGCACGAGGTCGGCCTGGCCGGCGAGGAGCAGTCCGGCCAGCCGCGGGAGCTGCCGGGGATCCAGGCTGCCGTCGCAGTCGCAGAAGCACACCAGGTCGGCGGTCGCGGCCAGCACACCAGCATGCGCGGCGGCGCCGAAACCCCGCCTTGGTTCCCGCACGACCGTTGCGCCGAGTGATCTGGCGAGCTTCCCGGAACCGTCCGCCGAGCCGTTGTCGACCACGATCGCCCGGAAGCCAGCCGGCATCCGTTCCAGGACCCACGGCTGCGCTAGTGCCTCATCCAGGCAGGGCAGGATCACGTCTACTGTCACAGCAGCGACGTTACGAGGACGGCAAGCCCACGGGTACGGAGCGGGACCTTACGGGATGAGGAAACTCACCAGCTGCCGATTCCTACACTCGACCTATGAGCGCACGTGTTCTCGTGGTGGACGACGACCCGATCGTCGCCGAGGTCGTCGTCGACTACCTCCGGCATGCGGGCATGGAACCCCGGCACGTGACCGACGGGCCAGCCGCGCTGTCCCTCGCCGAGGAGTGGCGACCCGACCTGGTCGTGCTCGACCTGATGCTGCCCGGTATCGACGGTCTCGAGGTGTGCCGCCGACTGCGGAAGGCCTGGGACGGGCCGGCCCCGCTGCCAGTGATCATGCTGACCGCACTCGGGGCGGAGAACGACCGGGTCCTGGGCCTGGAGACCGGCGCCGACGACTACGTGACCAAGCCGTTCAGCCCCCGGGAACTGGCCCTGCGGGTGGAGGCCGTGCTGCGGCGGGCCAGCGGGCCCGAGGCGGCACTGGCGGCGATGCCGCGGCCGCTGCGCTCGGGACGCCTGGAGATCGACGCGGCGGCCCGGCGGGCCCGCCAGGATGGCCGCGAGCTGACCCTGACAGTGCGCGAATTCGACCTGCTCGCCTTCTTCATCTCCCATCCGGGGCAGACGTTCACCCGGGCCGAGCTGATGAAACGGGTGTGGGGCTGGTCGTTCGGGGACCAGTCCACCGTCACCGTGCACGTGCGCCGGCTGCGCGACAAAGTCGAGCAGGAACCGGCGTCACCGGTGCTGCTCCGGACCGTCCGCGGTATCGGCTACTGCTGGGACGCCGAGCCCGCGCAAGATGACTGCGAGGCAGATATCTCCAACCCGTAAGGTTGGCCTCCATCCGGCGGCCGCGCGCCACCGCGTCTTGCGGCCGGACTCCGCCTGTGACGGCGGACACCCTGGTCAGCAGCGGTAAGCCGTACCGCGGCGGTCACGCGGGCAGCCTCCCGGCGTGCTTTGTCCCGCCTCCCAGAGTGCGGGATAATACGCCATATAATGGACAAAACGCCGCTTGCTTCGTGCGGCGCGCCTGCATCTAATACACAGCGTGACAAATTCTGTCCCGGCGGGCGCTGCCCGTGCCGGGCCTGCGGCCACGCCAGTGACCAGGCCGCAGGTTGCCTCGGGCCCAGGCGGCGAGGCCGGGCTGCCGCGCATCCCGTCGCCCCGCCGCTGGGACGCGCCGCGCGCCGTGCGGCTGGCCGCGGCCGTAGGCGGGCTGGCCGCGATCGTCACCTACCTGGTCATCGCCCTGTTCCGGCTCGGCTACCCCTTCCCGCTGGAGTACCTCGAGAGCAACTCCCTGGTGGAAGTGCAGCGGATACTCACCGGCCATGCGCTCTACGCGGCGCCCACGGCCGGCTACGTGCCGGACGGGTACCCGCCGCTGTACTTCGCGACCTCGGCCGCGGCGGCCAGCGTGCTTGGCCTTTCCTACCTGCCGCTGCGGCTCGTGTCGCTGGTGTCATCGCTGGTCTGCTTCGCGATACTGGCCCGGCTGGTGCAGCGCGAGACCGCGAGCGCCGCCGCCGGGATCGCGGCGGCGGGCGTGCTGGCCGCCACCTACTTCGTCGCGGACACCTGGTTCGACGTCGCCCGGGTGGACTCGCTGTTCATCGCGCTCAGCGTCGCCGCCCTGTACACGGCGCGGTGGATGCGCCGCACCCGCGGCGCGGTCGTGACCGGGCTGCTGCTCGCGGCCGCGTTCCTGACCAAGCAGAACGGGCTCGCCGAAGGGGTCGCGGTCCTCACCGCGCTGACGTTCGGCCCGCGACGGCGGCTCGCCTGGCCCGCCGCCCTGACCTACGGCGCGGTTCTCGGGATCAGCACGCTCGCGCTCGGGCTCACCAGCCGCGGCTGGTACGTGTTCTACGTCTTCGAGCTGCTGAGCGAGCACCCGCTGAAGGACGCCGCGTTCGGGCAGTTCTGGACGGTATCGCTGCTGCCCGTGCTCGGCCTGGCGTGCTGCGCCCTGGTCCTCGGGGTGCGGCGGGTACCGCTAGTGCTGGTCGCCGGCGGTGCCGCGCTGGTGGCCGAGGCCTACACCTCCCTGGTCCACAGCGGCGGCAGGGTCAACGACCTGCTGCCCGCCTACCTCGCGGTGGCGCTGTTCGCGGGGCTGGCCATGGACGGCCGCCCCGGTGGCCTGGCGGGTTCTGCCGCGGACCGGCTGGCCCGCGGCCGGCTCGCGTACTGGCGGCCGGGGCTGGCCGGCCGGTGGGCCGCCACCGCGGCCGCCGCTCTGGTCATCGCGCAGCTGGCCGTGCTGATGAACGGCTTCCGTCCGGCCCAGGCGATACCGACGGGCGCGGACCGCGCCGCCGGACAGCGGCTAACGGCCGGGATACGCGCGCTCGGCGGCACGGTCGCGATCCCCACCGACCCCGGTCTCGGCCTGCTGGCCGGGCGGCCGGCCGTGGCCCACCAGGGCGCGACGGACGACATCCTGCGCGCCTCGGACCCGGCGATCATCGCGAGCTTCCGGCGCAGCGCCGCCCGCGCCGTGGCGGCGCGGCGGTTCAGCGCGATCGTGACGGAAAACGCGGCACCGCCGGACGGCTTCCCCGCCGATCTGGGGCGCTACTACCGCCGCTGCCCGCAGGCGCTGCTGCCCGGCGTGCCGCAGACGGTGTTCCAGCCGGTCGCCGGTCCGCCCGGACGGCCGGCTTACCTGTGGCTCCCGGACGGCGCGTCGTGCGCTGCGGGGGTCCGCGTCCTTAAGGGAGGTTGAACGTGACGGAGGATGAGAAGCCCCGCACGCACCGGCCCGCGCTCGCCCGGCTCGCCGCGGAGGCAAGACGCCGGTACCGGGGCGAGATGCCCGGCCCGTTCCGCCGTTCGTTCTGGCGGAGCCCCATCCGCGGCCCCTGGCTGACCTCGGTCCTCGGCCTGGTCCTGCTGGCCGGGGTCCCGGTGGTGTTCGTCACCGGCCTGCTGTCCTACGCGGCCTACAACCCCGACCTGGCCCGGATCAACGACACCACCCCCGGCAAGGGACTGCTCGGCTTCTACCTGTTCTCCTGGCCCACCCATCCGGTCTGGCTGTACCGGGTCAACCAGGGCCTGCACGTCACCCTGGGGCTGGTGCTCATCCCGATCCTGCTGGCCAAGCTGTGGTCGGTGCTGCCGAAGCTGTTCGAGTGGCCGCCGCTGCGCAGTCCCGCGCACGCGCTGGAGCGGCTGTCGCTGCTGCTACTCGTGGGCGGGGCGGTGTTCGAGTTCGTCACCGGGGTCCTCAACATCCAGCAGTGGTACAAGTTCCCCGGCTCTTTCTACACCCTGCACTTCTACGGCGGGTGGGTGTTCATCGCCGGTCTTGTGGTGCACGTGGTCCTGAAGGGCCGGACCGTGATCAGGACGCTGCGCGGCGGCGGCCTGATCGCCGAGCTGCGGACCGGCACCGCCGCCACGCAGCCGGAGTCACCGGATGCCTCAGAGCTGGTCAGCCCGGCGCCCGCCGCCCCGACGATCTCCCGGCGCGGCGCCCTAGCCTTCGCCGGGGCCGGCTCGCTGCTGGTGCTGGTCCTGTCCGTCGGGCAGTCGCTGGGCGGCCCGCTGCGCCGCACCGCGCTGCTGGCCCCGCACGGCCAGGACCTGGGCACCGGCCCGAACGACTTCCAGATCAACCAGACCGCGGCCGAGGTGGGCGTCAGCGCGGCCGAGACCGGCGCGAGCTGGCGCCTCACCCTTGGCCATACCGGTGGGACCGGTCCGCCGCCGCTGCGCCTGAGCCGGGCCGAGCTGCTCGCGATGGACCAGCACACCGCGTCCCTGCCGATCGCCTGCGTCGAGGGCTGGTCCAGCGGCAATCAGGCCTGGACCGGAGTGCGGCTACGTGATCTGGCCCAGCTGGCCGGAGTCAGCGCCCCGGCCAGCGTGCTGGCGGAGTCGCTGGAGCAGGGCGGCACCTTCCGGCACGGTGTCCTGTCGGCCGGGCAGATCATGGACCCGGACTCGCTGCTCGCGCTGCGGGTCAACGGCGCCGACCTGTCCCTCGACCACGGGTATCCCGCGCGGGTGATCGTGCCGGCCAACCCAGGCGTGCATAACACCAAGTGGGTCGCCCGCCTGACCTTCGCGAGCTCATGAGACGCCAGTTGCGCTGGTACGGCGCCAGCCCCCTGCACCTGCTCACCCTGCTGGCCTGTTTCGGCCTGGCCGGTTACGCGGCCGCCCGGCTGGTGTCCTCTCATCCGGTGGCGGTGGCGGTCTGGTTCCTGGGCGCGGTCATCGGCCACGACCTGCTGCTGATGCCGCTGTACTCACTCGCCGACCGGTCGGTCATGGCCGCGCTCCGGCACCGCGAGCCGCAGCTGCCCGCGACGCCGTGGATCAACTACGTACGGGTACCCGCCGCGCTGTCCGGCCTGCTGTTCCTGGTGTGGTTCCCGCTGATCCTGCGGCTTCAGACGCCTTACCACGCGTCGACCGGGCTGTCCGCGGACCCGTACGTCTGGCACTGGCTCGCGGTGACAGGCGCGCTGTTCCTGCTGTCCGCCGTCGCGTTCGCGGTGCGGTTGCGCCGCCAGTCGCGGACCGCCCCGCCGCCGGAACGGCCGGCCGCGGCCCCCGAGGAAGCCGGCCCGGACCGCGAGGCCGGGCCGCCGGCCGATACGGTGCGCCTCCCGGCCGATCCAGGAGAGGGAGACCGACCAACTGTCCAGGAAGACCAGGACCATGCGCTGGATGCGGGCGAAGCCGCGGCAGACGGCCCCGTTGCCGGTCAAGTCCAGCGCGATTCCCGGCCCGGCCCGCAGCAGGAGGCCGCCGGGGAAGATCAAGGGCCGCCCGACCAAGCCCATCACCAGCCTGCCGTCCAGCAGGACGAAGCAAGGCCGGCCGATGAAGCCCAATAACCAATCCACGCCCAGGACAGCTACGAATACACAGCGGGCGATTCGGTTCGCCTGAGCCTCGGCGCCGAGCCGGGGATACCGGAGGCGTGTTCCCGGGGCTGGCGGCCCGGTGGCTTCACGGCAGGCTCCGGCTACAGCGGGGAGGCAGGCTTTCGTGAACGCACAGCTCGAGGTGGTCCTGATCGCCGCGGGCTGCACCAGCGGGGTGGGCCTGATGGGCCTGGGCGTCATCCGGCTGCTGCGCCGGGCTTCGCTCCGGCTGTCACTCCAGGTCAGCGGGGCCATCGTGGTGCTCGCAGTTGTGGCCGGCACGCTCGGCACCGCCGAGGCGATGTTCCTGTCTGCGCACGACCTGAGGGTCGTGATCATGGTGTGCATGGTGGCCGCCGTGGTGGCGGTCGGGTTCGGCTGCCTGATCGGGCAGCAGCTGCAGGCTGGCAGCCTGGCGCTGCGTCAGGCCGCCCGTTCGCTGGGCGACCTGGACGGCGGTTACCGCTCACCGGCCGGGCCGATGATGGCCGAGCTCGCGGCGCTCTCCCGCGAGCTCGGCGAGACCAGCGAGAAGCTGGAGGAGTCCCGCGCGCGGGAGCACGCTCTGGACCAATCCCGGCGCCAGCTCGTGGCCTGGGTCTCGCACGACCTGCGCACGCCGCTGGCCGGCCTGCACGCGATGGCCGAGGCGCTAGAGGACGGCCTAGCCGCCGAGCCCGCCCGCTACCACCGGCAGATCCGCGCCGAGGTCGACCGGCTCGCCAGGATGGTGGACGACCTGTTCGAGCTCTCCTGTGTCCAGGCGGGAACCCTTCGCCCGTCCCCCGGCCAGATCGCTCTCGAAGACCTGATCAACGACGTCCTGGCCAGCACGGAGGCACTGGCGCGGGCACGCGGGATACGGCTGACCAGTATGGCCAGCACTCCGCTCACGGTCAGTGCCGATGCTCGCGAGATGTCACGCGTGCTCAGCAACCTGCTGGTCAACGCCATCCGTCACACCCCGGAGGACGGCAGCGTGCACGTCGTGGCCACGCCTGAAGCGGGGGGCGCGCTGCTGGCCGTCACCGACGGCTGCGGCGGCATACCCGAAGCGGACCTGTCGTGCGTGTTCGATGCGGCCTGGCGCGGCACCCGCGAGCGCGGCCCGGACGCGGGCAGCGGTGCGGGCCTGGGCCTGGCGATCGTGCGCAGCATCGTCGAGGCACACCAAGGGCAGGTGAGCGTGGTCAACACCACAGAGGGCTGCCGCTTCGAAGTGCGGCTGCCGACGCCTCATCAAGAGCCCGCAATAGACCCGGGAAATAGACATCGAGCCTCGCCAAATAACTTGCCGCGGTCGGGTATCACGGCGTTATTCTGATGTAGCTATTCACGTACTCGGTCAGGCGGTAGCCGCCTGTGGCGTGAGGCCTGTGGGGAGCCAGGGCCCGTCGCCGTTGAAGAGTCGATAGAGGGCTTGGAATCTGTTGATTCCCCGACGGCTTGCGGTGGTCAGGTAGGACTGGACGACCGCGAAGTCGGCCAGGCCTTGCAGGGTGCGCCAGGCGCCGCCGGATGATCGTTGCTGGACTTTCACGGGTCTGACCGCGCGTTCGGAGATGTTGCTGGTGAAGCCGACGGCCAGGTTGGTGGTGAACCGCAGGATCACCTCACGGCGGGCCCCGAACCGGGCGCCCAGGGTGCGGGCGTGTCCGCCAGGACGGTGGTGTCGCTGGCGGGGTTGTCGGTCCGGGCTCTGGCCAGGGCGCCGGTGTAGAGCCGCCCGATGATGCGAATCTCGTTGCCGGACAGCGCAGCACGGCCCTGATCGCGGGCGACGGTAGCGATCCGGTGGGCTTCGAGCAGGGTGTCGGCCATGGCCTTGGCCCATAGCTGTCCAGCAGGGCCGGCCTCGTGGATCCCCCGAAGGTCCCGCAGGAGGTGAGCACCGCACAAGGCGGACCCGGGTGGTGATCTCGGGTCCGTACTGGGCTAAGACGTTCACCCCGGCGGGAAATTCCCCGGTCACGTTCGCCCGGCAGCCGGGGCAGCGCTTGACCTCGGCTGCGTACTCGGTCACCACTGGACCCGGCACCGGTGGCAGGTCGTGGACTTGCCTGCGCCGCACCGCCGTGACCGGAGCCTCGACCAGCGACGTCCCGCACGAGCACGCCGCCGGTGCCGGGACGGCGATCCGCTCGTCCGGGTCGTCCACCAACCGCAATGCCGTCCCTGCCTCTCCGGGCTGCTTACCGGGCTTGCGGCCCGACGCCTTACGTGAGGACCCGCCCCGCAGACGACGTCCCGGCCGGTCGGAGGACGGCGGCTTCGACGACGTCGAAGAGTCCTTCCCCAGTCTCAACACCAGCGCCTGCACCTGCGCGGTCAGCTCACCGACCTGCACCAGCAGCGCATCGATCCGCGCGTCCCTGGCCGCGAGTATCGCGAGCAACTCCTCGCGTGACACACCCTCCGACTCCGGCACCCAAAAGGTCCAAACACGTTCACGACCCGAACGTCTGCCCCCGGCAATCCCCGGCGTGTCGCGCCCGGCGGGCAGCAACGACGGGCCGTCCGCGCGGACGGGCCCGGAAATGCCTCGCCCGCGGGGCGGGACCCGGACAGGATGGGTGGGTGAACACATCCGAACTCAACAGTGCTCCTGCTGCAGTCAGGCCTGCCACCGGCGACGACGTCGTACCGATTCGCCGTCTTGCCGTGGACAATGCAATGTTCGCTCCCCATGACATGGCAGGCTTCGACGAGATACTGCACGGCTACCTCGACGGCTCCCTCGACCAGCATCGGTGGATTGTCGCCGAAGGCCCAGCCGGCCTCGTGGCCGGGGCGGCGTACTACGCACCCGAGCCCTTCGCCGATCGGGTCTGGAACCTGTACTTCCTCGCCGTCCAACCGCGCCAGCACCGCTCAGGTATCGGCACCACCCTGGTCTCCCACGTCGAGCACGCGCTACGCAGCGCCGGAGAACACGTCGCCCGAGTGCTGATCGTCGAGACCTCCAGCACCGACGACTACCAAGCGGCCCGACGCTTCTACGCTCGGGAAGGCTTCGACCAGGAGGCCCGCATCCGTGAGTTCTACGGTCCAGGCGACGACAAAGTCATGTTCTGGAAATCGCTCCTCGGGACGGGTACCTGAACAGCTACATTCTGATTGCATGAATCCCGATCCAGGGGAATCTCACCGTTTTTCGTGTTCAAGCCCTCGGACACAAAATTTCCAATATCCGCCCGTTTCCGGGCAGGCCGGATCGTCACCCGCGTGCAGGCCTCCGCCAGCGCCAGGCGATAGGCGTTCCGCGCTTACTCATCCTTCCTGATCAGGCTTTTGCGGCCGGGTTAGTTCGTTTTCACGGTGACGGTCTTGGCAGTCTCAGTACTACGCGTCTGGAGGGCCGCAGCGGCTGGGTCCCAGGTGAGGGTAATCTCGCGCTTGCGCAGGTAGCCGATCACCTCACCCGGGCTCACGGCAGACCGGACGTCGGTTGCGGCTCGGGTGCGACGCCGGGCGCGCAGGGCGGGGGTGGTGAGGAGCAGGTGCAGGCCGGGCAGGTGCGGCAGTAGCTTGTCCTCGCGGACGTAGGTGTTCTTCGGCCGGGCCGGGCCCGGTGCCATCGCGCTGATGCGGCCGTGCCGGCACCGGTAAACGGGCTTGCCGTTGGTCCAGGCTGATTCCATCCGCCGCCCGCACACCCCGCACGACAGCAGCCCGGCCAGCAAATACCGGCGCAGCATCGGCTCGGCCTGCGGGACCGGGCGGTCAGTTTAGTCATGTGGCCCCGGCGGCGCCTCTGCTCGCCTGCGAAATGCGGGCCCGCCCGGCCCTTGCCGTGTTAGCTTNNCCCCTCGGACACCCAAACCGGGAATTCCAGGCCGGACGCGGCCAGCAAACCGCGCATCGCCATGCTGAGCACCAGCATCCTTGACGTGAGGCTCTCTGATGTGGCCGATCCGCTGAGGACGGCTCTGGTGTTGGCGTTCCGGGCTGAGGTTGCCCGCGAGGTCCGGCCGGCCGAGTTCAGCGATCTGCAAGATTTGATCCAGGCGCTGAGCACCGGGGTGAAGGCTGAGCTGGCCAAGCTGGACGGTCGGTCGCATGCTGACCGGGCCGCCAATCACGGGGCAGCGGGGCCGGTGCTGCGGCTGGCACCGCGACCGGCGTACTTGGCGGGCCGGGAGGAACTGCTCGGCGACCTAGGCGCCCGCCTGGCCGGGCGTGAAGGCGCCGGTCCGCGGGTCGTGGTGTTGGCTGGGTGCAGAGCAGTGTCACGAAGCCGGGCGGGACGGGGATGGTGCGGGTCTCAAGGGCGCTCCGCGGCGGCGGCATGCAACGCGTGGTGCTGCCCGGCCAGCGCCCGGTCAGCTCTCCTTCGCAGGCGAGGTGGCCGGGTTCAGTTCGACCCGAAGCAGCGCGGCTTTGCGGACGATGCCGCCCGGGGGGGCGGTGGTGCCGCCGTCGGTGGTGAAGTAGGCCACCCGGCCGTGGTCGCCGGGGCGCCGGCCCCAGGCGGCGCTGGACGGGCCGGCCAGGACTTCGTCGAACGGGTCGCCGGCGATGTGGCGGACTTCGCTGCCGTGCCGGGGCGCCAGCGGGACCCGGTCGATGGTGTTGGCGCGGTGCCGGCAGACGTAGGCGAACCCGGCGTCCTCGTCCAGGCAGAAATCGTCGGCGGTGTCGATGGCGGCGACGAACTGGGCGTCGCCGACCGGGTCGAGGGTGTTCGGGTCGACTGGGACGCGCATGAAGACCTTCTGGGCGGTGGAGGTGTAGTAGAGGTAGCCGGTGCGCGGACCGTAGCGGACGCCGTTGACGCCCGGCTGCGGCGGCGGCGCGACTCCGCCGTCGGGGTCCCACGCCATCGTGTCGTGGGCCAGCCAGACCCGGGCCTGGGCGCTGCGGGCCCCGTCGCCCAGGTCCACTCGCCAGATGAGCCCGGCGAAGCAGTCGGCCAGGGCCATCACCCCGGGGCCGAGCAGGCAGCTGCCGTTCAGGCCGCGGACCCGGTCGTCGAAGGTGTAGATGATCTCCGGGGACACCGGGGCGCCGGGGGTCCAGCTGTTGAGGTCGACGCGAGCCAGGTGAGACTCGTGGGTGGTGTAGGCGTCGGACAGGGTGACGATGAACACGTCGGGTTCGGCCTCGACGATGCCGGAGACCATGTTCTCGAAGGTGTGCACCAGGACCGGCTGACCACCGCGCTGGGTTCCGGGCCGGGAACGAGCCACAGTTCCTTCTGGAGCACCGCGGTGATCAGCACCGAGCCGTCGCCGCGGACGGCGAGGTTCTCCAAGAAGTACTTTTCCGGGAAGTACCCGACGGCAGTCAAGGCGACCGCGGGGACAGGGGTCATCGGCATCTGGGGCCTTCCTTCCTACTGGTCGAGACCTACAGCATCGGACGGGACGTCGTAGGCCATCAGCGTCAGCGAGACGGTGGTGAACCAGCCCATCAGGGCGGTCACGTCGACGATGCCGTCGTCGCCCAGCAGGTCATGTGCGCGGCGGAACAGGCCCACCGGCACTACGCGGGCCGCGGCCAGGGCGGACGCGAGCTCGTACGCGACCTGCTGGCGGGGGTCGTCGAACGAGGTCGGCAGGCCCGCGATCAGGGCCGCGACCTGCTCCGGTGCGAGGTGGCCCTGCTCGATGCCGATCTTCTCGTGCTCGTAGTTCCCGTACGCCGCGCCCCACAGGCCGTTGATCACATTGGTGACGATCTCGATCTCGGCCTTCGTCAGCGACGACTCGGTCTGGAAATAGCCGCCGGTGGGCACGATCGTGCGCGACAGCGCTGGGTTGGCCAGCCAGATCTTGTGCGGGCCGGGCACCAGCCCGCGCAGCTTGAGCGTGTAGTCGTAGGCCTGCCTCATGTTCTCGGGCATCTCGCTCACGGGCGTCTCGACGAAACGCCCGAACGTCCCGAAATCGGTATTGCTGTTCATCTTGCTCCTAATAAGTGCTTGTCCCGATCGGGATTGGCGCTGTCGCCGCCTGCTGACTCGCCAGCGGGCCATATCGTGGCAGATCGTGCCGGCTGTTACCGGCAGAGACCTTCGGAGTAAAGCCACGAGCGCGATCCATCGCACGGAAACCTGCGCATGAAAAACTCCGGAGCGTCTCGGCGGCAATCGCGGCTAGCGAGCGCCATGACCACCGAGGTCCGGAGCAGTTGTCTCACGCTAACACGGTCCAGAACGCGGCTGCTGCCGCTCCCTTCAGCCGCAGCGCCGGCCGATGGTCAAGGGCCCGGCCCGCCGCCGCGAGGGAAAGGAAGATCTCCAGGTCATCGCCTTGGTATGCGTCCGGGACATCCAGCCGGCAGAGGGCGAGCTGGCCGAAATCGGCCCTGTCCCGTGTCAAATTCATTAATACAGCCACTGACCTGGCATTTCGCGCTCGCTAGGCCGCTCTGCGATATTCGTTGGCCAGCCCGCCGATGATGCTCTTGCGCTCGATCCGGGCGGTGATATCGACGGTCCGGCCGGGCTGCCTCAGCGGGGGTTCCTGCTGTCGCCCCTGATGCGGACGGTGCCGGTTGTAGTGCCGCGCGTACTCGGCTGGCACCTCCCGCAGGTGCCGCTCGGCGAGGTCGATCGTGAGGTTGCGGGCCTGCTGGGCGGTCCAGGCCCCGGTCGGATGAGCCGTGACGCCCACGATATGGACGGCCCGGGTCTGGACCTCCATCACGAACATACAGGCGCTGCAGCAGCACGGTGTCCACGTGCATGAAGTCGCACGCCAGGATGCCGCACGCCTGGGCCTTCAGGAGCTGCCGCCACGTCGGCGACGCCCGCCGCGGCGCGGGGCCAAGCCCGGCGGCGGCCAGGATCCGGCGGATCGCCCCCTCCCTCGCCCGGTACCCCAGGTCGGCCAGCTCACCCTGGATGCGCCGGTACCCCCAGCGCGGGTTCTCCCGTGCCAGCTGCCCCACCAGGGCACGCACCTCATTCCCTTCCCCGCCCGCCCCGGGAAACCGGCCGGGCAGCGAGCGGACGCAGGGAAATACACGCCAGCTCAGCCCCGAACGTCAAGCCACGCACGGCCCCCGCCGACCCTGTCCGTGGCCCGTCCGTCCCCGCGGCCCCCGTCCGTGGCCGTCCGCGCAAAGCCGACAGCCCCCCGCACCGCTCCCACCCCACGGACGCCGTCCGCAATTTGTCTGTGGACCCCGCAACGCAGCTTCACAGCAGACTCCAACGTTGGCACGCGGCTCCGCTGCGGGCGGCCCTGGAGAGAGCGGCTTTCAAAAGGGGAGATCCCCCCCGGAAGCAGCCTCAGCGCGATCGCTGCCGCATTGCTGGGCCGCTCTACTACCGTCGCTGGTTCTCGCGGGAGCCGATCAACGGCAGCTTTGTGGACCTGATCGTCCGGGGCGTCCTCGCCCGCCTGCGCCGCGACCATCCCGAGCCAGGCGAGCAAGGAGTTCGGGCCTGGCGTCCGTGAACGCTTCCTGCTCCGGGTTCGCGGGAGGTCGGCCGGGAAGGCGGCGGCGATGACTGATGTCCAGGTGGGGCTTGCCCGGCTGGCGAGGCTGCTTGCGGGGCCCTAGCGGAGGGTCAGCGAAGAATCTCGAGCCAGCTTGCGATGTGGTCGCCGATTGCTTCTGCGTGATCTTCTTGGAGATAATGCCTGCCAGCGCCGAGCGCGACGCTGCGGCACGACTTCAGCCGCGCGGAGTACCAGCGAGCACGGTCGGGCGGTATCAGCGAGCCAGGTTCGACGTGGAAGAAAAGCTTCGGCAAATCGGTGTCGAGCAGCCAATCGTGATACGCCGTCGCCATGGCCCAGACGTCATCGGGACGCCCCGCGATCGGCAGCTCATTGGGGAAGCGGTAGATCGGTTCCCGGGACGACGGGTCCAAGAACGGCTCTCGGTAGTGATTCATGACGCTTTCCGGAAGCTTCCGGACGACCCCGTGGGGCAGGTTGCCTTCGATGAAGGTGTTCTCGTCGATGAGGAGCTTCCGGCCGAGATCAGGATCGCGGAAGGCTTGGAACAACTTCGCGCCTTCCGCTGAGATATCGAGCCAGGTTGGAATCGGCCAGATGAATTCCATGAGGACGAGGCCCCTTACCGAGTACTGGTGACGGCGGG
>PMST01000496.1 GCA_003168295.1 Actinomycetota bacterium | reverse complement strand
GGGTCCCGTCACTCGCCGACCGCATCAACCACTGCTTCCGGTACCGCGAGTACACCGGCGGTTGGATCGAGGAACCCCTGCATCCGGTGGATGTGCTACGGCGGAACTTCTGGTTCTGCGCGCTCGACGACACGGCGGGATTCGCTCAGCTCGACGCGATCGGCGCCGCCCGCGTGCTGGTCGAATGCGACTACCCGCACGCCGACTCGTCCTGGCCCGACACCCAGGCGACGTTCCGCCGCCAGTTCGCCGGGCTGTCGCCGGACACGATCGACAAGGTCTGCTGGCGCAACGCAACCGACGTGTATGGGTTCGTCCTCACGCCGACGGCACTGGACGGTTCGTGGCTGCGAGCCGTCGCAAAGGGTCTGGACGCCCCATGAGCTGGGACTACGTCATCCTGGGCGGCGGTGCGGCCGGATGTGTACTGGCCAACCGCCTGAGCGAGGATCCGCACGTACGCGTGCTGCTGCTCGAGGCCGGCGGCTCGGACAGGTCGATACCGGTGCGGGTCCCGGCGGCGCTACGGCTGCTCGGTCCGAAGTACGACTGGGGCTACCTTGCCGAGCCGGACGGTTCGCGCAACGGCGTGAAGAACGTGTGGAACGCCGGCAAGGTCATCGGGGGCGGCAGCTCTATCAACGCCATGCTCTGGGTTCGGGGATGCCGCGGTGACTTCGACCATTGGGCTGCGGACGGCTGCGACGGGTGGGACTTCGACAGCGTCCTGCCGTACTTCAAACGGTCCGAGACCTACTCGGGTGGGCCTGACTCGTATCGCGGCGGGAACGGTCCCCAGGGCGTGACCGGGCTACGCCTGTCCCATCCGGTCAGCGCGCGTTTCGTCGAGGCGGCGCAGCAGGCCGGATTTGCCTACAACGCCGACTACAACGGTGCGGAGCAGGCCGGCGTCTCGTGGGCTCAGTCATCAGGTCGGCGGGGGTTGCGGGACAGCACCTCGACCGCCTATCTGCGGCCCGCGCACCGTCGCCCGAATCTCACTGTCCGGCTGCGCAGCGAGGTGACCAGGATCCTGTTCGCCGACGGACGGGCGACCGGCGTGGAGTACGTGAGCGTCGGTAAGGTGACGCGCGTAGAAGCCGAGCGTGAGGTCCTCGTCTGCGCCGGCGCGATCGGATCGCCCAAGCTGCTGATGGTTTCCGGGGTCGGGCCGGCCGATGCGCTGCGTGCGGTGGGTGTCGACGTGGTGGCCGACCGGCCGGGTGTCGGTGAGAATCTCATGGAGCACCCATACGCGATCCTCAAGTACCGCATCACCGAACCGAGCCTCAATCGCGATCTGACTCCCGTCCGGGCCGCCCGACACGGATTGGACTTCATCCTTCGCCGCCGTGGCGGGCTGACCTCGCCGTTCTGTCACGCCGTCGTGTTCGACCGTTTCGGCGAGTCGGCCACCTGGTCGGAGTTCCAGCTGATGTTCGCATGCTTTGCCGTGGACGCCGGTACGACACACACCTCAGGGGACGCCACCCAGTTCGCGCACGACGTACACGCGGCTCGGATCTATCGCGGTTCGGCGGTCTCGGTCTATCCTGCGGTGCTGCATCCGCGCGGCCGGGGAACGGTATCGCTGCGCTCGGCCGAGCCGGGCGACAAGCCGGTCATCCGCCACGAACTGCTCGGTGACCCGGCGGACTTGGCCGCGCTCACCGAGGCGTGCCGCTTGGCCCGGCGGGTGTTCGAGGCGCCCAAGCTGCGGGATGTCGTGGACGCCGAGATGGCGCCCGGACTGGATGTCCAGACCGACACCGAGTGGGAGATGTTCCTGCGGGCCTTCGCGGTCAAGGGTTCGCACGCGTCCGGGACGTGCCGGATGGGCGTCGACGAGCTGGCCGTGACCGACCCCCAGCTTCGGGTGCGAGGGGTGGATGGCTTGCGGGTGGTCGACGCGTCGATCATGCCGACGGTGACGAGCGGGAATACCAACGCCCCGAGCATCATGATCGCGGAGCGGGCAGCCGACCTCATCCGCAAGGGCTGAGCCGACCTTCACCAGTTGCCGTTGGATAGGAGGGCCGATGGCCGAAACGACAATCACTGCCATCCGGACTACGCCGTTCTGCATTCCGTACGCCCACGAAGTCAGGTTCTCGACGGGTCGGCTGACGCACGCCGAGCACGTGCTCGTCGAGGTGGAGACGGCCGGTGGGGTCGTTGGGGTCGCTGAGGTAATCCCCCGTCTCATGGTGTACGGCGAGACTACGGTCTCGATCGAGCACATCATCATGACCGAGATCAGCGCCGCAGCCATCGGATTGGACGTACGTGACACCGCGGTGCTGGACATGCGGCTACGGCACTTGGTGGGAAACGTGACCGCCCGCAGCGCTGTTGAACTCGCAATGTTTGACGCGATCGGCAAGTCGCTTGGGCAGTCCTGCCATCGCCTGTTGGGCGGCTACGCCGACACGATGACCGTCACTGGGAGCCTCGGGTTCGGTGAGGTGGACACGGTCCGGAACGAGGCCGCGCAGCTCGTCGCTGACTACGGTATCCGCAGCTTCAAAGTCAAGGTCGGGATGGATATCGAGAAGGACGTCCGCATAGTCCGCGCCCTGCGCGGCGACCTGCCCGAAGCTCTCATCTACGTCGATGCAAACCTTGGATACACCGCCCGTGACGCGTTGTCATTCCTGCGCCGAACCGCAGAATACGACCTGGCCTGGATCGAGGAGCCGTGTTCCATCGGAGACGTGCTCGGCCGTGCCGACGTCGCGGCACGCTCGCCCATCCCGATACTCGGCGACGAGAGCTGCACGACGGTCCGCGAAGTCGTCACCGAAGTACTTGCACGACGCTGCGCGATGATCAGTGTCAAACCACCCCGAACCGGTATCCGGGCCTCCATCCGCATCCGCGAGTTTTGCGCCGCCGTCGGCGCCCCGCTGATCCTCGGCACCCAAGGGGAGAGCGGTATCGGCACCTTCATCTCCGCCGCATTTGCAGCCGCTGATCCGGCCACTGCTGTCAACCCGACCGAGCTGGGCTACTTCCTCAACCTACGCGGAGACCTGCTTGCCGAGCCTCCGGTCGTCAAGGATGGCGTTCTCATGGTCCCCGACGGCCCCGGATTCGGATTCACGCTGGACGCGGAGCAGGTCGCCCGCTTCCGCACCGACGGCTGAGACGGGACGAGCCACCATGTTCCGTTACGACCAGCCCCGGCAAGTGTTCGCCTGTGGTACCGGAGCGATCGACCAACTTCCGAGTGAACTCGCTGCACTCGGTGTCTCGCGACTGGGACTCGTCGGCACCCGGCGGTCCCTGTCATCTGTAGCTGGCGAGCAAGCCGGAAAGCTGCGGGCCGCCACATGACCGAGAGCGGGCCGGCTCGGCTCACGCAACCGGAGTTCGTGGACGTATCTTCGGCGCGTGTGAGTGTCGTCCGGCAGCCGTGCGAGCCTCCGTTCGCGATCGATTGGATCAAGATCAGCGAGACCGTTTATATCGTCTGCGAATTGTTTGCGGAGGACGAGTCGGGCCTTGGCTTTTGCTTTACCTTCGACGCTGAGCATGCACTGCCGATGGCGAACCTGATGGCCCAGCTTACTACCAAGTGTTTTCGTTCGAAGCCAACGCCCGCGCCGTCCTCAGTGCGGGCCACGCTGCGCACGATGCTTTCGCTGACCGGCTACCCGGGTATCGGTATCTCTTGTGCGGCAGCTATTGAGACAGCCCTGTGGGACTTGATCGTGCGAGCTGCCAAGCGGGACTGGAGCAACTATTTCGGTCGGGTCGCCGATCGATGCTACCCTGCCTATGTTACCTGCGGCTCCGTCTCGAGCTCGCCCTACGAGGTCGCGGTGGATGTGCGTTCTGCGCTTGCGCAGGGCTACCACCTGGTGAAAATCAAGGTGGGTGGCGACGAGAAGCGTGATGAATTGCGCCTTGCCGCAGCCCACGAGGCTGCGGGCGACGGCTGCCGGCTACTCATTGATGCAAACCAGACGTGGACAGCGAAGTCGGCGGCGCGGCTACTTGAGCGTTGGCGGCGTTATGACCTCGTCTGGGTCGAAGAGCCACTCCCAGCGCACGACCTGGCCGGGCTCGCCTGGCTACGCGATCGGGTCGACGTTCCGATCGCCACGGGCGAGAGCTACTACGACACGGCGACGCTAGCCGAGATCATCGAACGGCGCGCTGCAGATGTGCTCACCGTGAATCCGCAGAAGGTGGGCGGAGTTTCTGCATTCGACAGCATCGTGAACGCGTGCAACCTCGCATGTATGGCTGTCACGTGTCACACCTTTGGCGAGATCGCTGCGCCGTTGCTGGGTAATGCTGTGAACGTCCCTGCGGTAGAGATTGTGCCGTGGATGCACGGCGCGTTTTCGGGCGGCCCCGTTGTGGTAAACGGCGAGCTGACTGCCAATTCTGGGCTTGGCCTCGGGGTTAGCCTCGCGCCGGAGGCGAAATCCCGGACGATCCATCAAATCGACTTCGACCTGCAGTAATGCAAGGCTTGTCCACGTAGGGGGATTAGTGCGCAGCGGCTGGCTGGGGCTGGATGCCGTGGCGGAGAAGCCGCCAGTACGTTTCCGCGATCTCGTCTGCCGTGTACCGCCCGTGCGCGTCGAACCACTGGTATGCCCAGTTGCACATGCCGAACAGGGCGAGCGTGATCAGCCTGGTATCGGCGTCATCGGCGAAAATCCCGCGGGCCTGGCCGGCGCTGATGGCTGATTGCACGAGCGACTCGTAGGCGTCACGCTGCGCGGTCACGTAGCGCTTGGCCTCTGGCGGCAGTTCCCGGTGGTGCTCAAAGAAGACGCGGACGTAGCCACGGTGGGTGACCATGAGGGACAGTATGTCCTTCATGGCGCCCAGCACCAGCTCATCTGGTTCCGCGCCGCTGCTGACCCGCTGCAGGTATTTCTCGGTGAGCAGCTGGATGAATTCCTCGTGGATCGACCGGAGGATCTCTTCTTTGCTCCGGAAATAGTGATAAAGCGTGGGCTTCGCTATGGAGACCGAGAGCGCGACGTCTTCCATGCTCGTGTTCCCGTAACCCTGGGCGTCGAACAGAATCGCGGCGGATTCGACTATCTGATGTCGGCGCTGCGCCGTTGACATCGCTCGGCGCGCCGAGGTGACGGGCGGGGCTCTCATCTGCTGCCTCACTTCTGGGTGCTCGTCTGCCAGCTGGCGCAGATTAACTAGCGAGTCCGGCTAGCCCCTTGCCCGCCGCCACCAGCAGGCCCATCTCGAGCAGAGCTGGCGCGGCGTCCGCCAGTCCGGCGGACAGGTCATCGAGGGCCTGCCCGGCTTGATGCCGGTGGTGGATGCCTTCCATGATGGTGGCCAGCTTCAGGCAGGTCAGTCCCAGGCACGCGGTCAGGTGCTCATCAGGTACGCGGGTGACTGCGAGATAGTCGCCCAGTAGCTGGTCGCGCGACCAGAAACCTGGTGCGACGGTCAGGTTCCTGGCCACGTCGACGCGCTGCCTGAGCACGTCGCCGGGCTGCTCCCAGTAGGCGAGCAGCAGGGCCAGGTCCATCAGCGGATCCCCGAAGGTGGACATTTCCC
>PMST01000670.1 GCA_003168295.1 Actinomycetota bacterium | reverse complement strand
TGATCCCGAGCGCTCCGAGCCCGGAGGTGGCCAGGTCGCCGAGCACGGAACTGAGGGTGGCGTTGGACGGAAACCAGCCGAAGTAGCGCGGATGCTGAACCTGGGTCACGCCGGGCACGACGATCTCTTCGAGGTCGGCCAGCACCCGGCGGAACGATTCGGCCTCCTCCGGCGCCCGGCTCGGCAGCTTCCCCGCTACCTCACCGGGTCCCACCTGCGCCTGAACCGGCAGCTGCGGAATCCGGGCACGGTAGTCCGCGATCCAGTCGATCAGCTCATGACCAGCTGCCCGGAACTCCTCAGGCCCCATATCGCATCTTCGCTTCCTCCCGGCCACATGCCGCAGTTTCCCAGACGGGTGGTTATTCGATGTCCAGCTCACGCAGGTTCGTCCGGGCCAGCTCGATGAGCTCTTCGCCACCGCCGGACAGGATCGTCCTGGTGGCGTACAGGGTGAAGCCCTTGATCTCGCCGTAGGTGAGCTTGGGCGGCAGCGACAGTTCATACCGGGCCGTCCGGACATCCACCAGGGCCGGCCCGTCGTGTTCGAACGCCTCTTTCAGCGCGCCTTCGAGTTCCTCCGCCTTGTCCACCCGGACCCCGAAGAGGCCAACGGACCGGGCTATCCCGGCGAAATCGGGATTGTCGAGGTCGGTGCCGTAGGTGACGACCCCGGCGGCCTTCATCTCCAGTTCCACGAACGACAACGCGCCGTTGTTGAACACGACGACCTTGACCGGAAGCCGCTGCTGGCGCAGCGTGATCAGCTCGCCGAGCAGCATGGCCAGCCCGCCGTCTCCGGACAGCGTGACCACCTGCCGGCCTGGGTGGCTGGCTTGCACGCCGACGGCGTGCGGCAGCGCGTTGGCCATGGACCCGTGACTGAACGAGCCGACCAGCCGGCGCCGGCCGTTCATCCGCAGGTAGCGGGCGGCCCAGATGCTCGGCGTGCCGACGTCGAAGGTGAACACCGCGTCGTCCGCGGCGAGGCGGTCGATCGTGGCCGCCACGTACTGCGGGTGCAGCGGCGAGTCGTTTCGCCGGTCCCTGGCGAGCTTGTCTATCCGGCCGCGGGCCCGCCGGTAGTGCGCGGTCAGCCGGTCCAGGTGCGCCGAGTCACGCTTGGGCGTGATCAGCGGCAGCAGCGCATCGACCGTGTCCTTGACGGTACCGACGAGCGGAACCTCGACGGGAACCCGGCGGCCGATCCGCTCGCCGCGGACGTCGACCTGGATCACCGGGATGCCTTCCGGATAGAACGGCCGGTAAGGAAAGTCGGTCCCGAGCATGACCAAGGCGTCGCAGTGCTCCATGGCCCGGTAACCCGAGCCAAATCCGATCAGCCCGGTCATTCCCACGTCGTAGGGGTTGTCGTACTCGACGAACTCCTTGCCGCGGAAGGCGTGTACGACGGGTGCCTTCAATGCTTCCGCTAGGCCGATGAGCTGGTCGTGCGCGCCGGCGCACCCGGCCCCGGCAAGGATGGTCACCCGGCCGGCGCCGTTCAGCACCTGCGCGGCAGCCGCCAGTGACTCCTCGTCCGGCCGCATGACGGGCGACACCGCCCGCAGCCGGGCGGGCCGCGCATCGGCCGGCGCGTCGGCGACGAAAACCTCGCCAGGCACGACCACGACGCCGACGCCGCCGCGCTGCAGGGCCGCGCGCATCGCCATCTCCATCAGCCGGGGAAGCTGGGCGGGCACACTGGCCAGTTCGCAGTAGACGCTGCACTCGCGGAACAGTTCCTGCGGATGGGTCTCCTGGAAGTATTCGCCACCGATCTCGTCGCCCGGAATGTGCGCCGCGATCGCCAGCACCGGCACGCCGCTGCGGTTGGCGTCGAACAGGCCATTGATCAGGTGCAGGTTGCCTGGCCCGCAGCTGGCCGCGCACACCGCGAGCTCGCCGGTAAGGGCCGCCTCGCCGGCCGCGGCGAACGCGGCGGCCTCCTCGTGGCGTACGTGTTCCCAGGTGATTGCGCCGTCCCGGCGCAGCGCGTCGGTGAATCCGTTCAGGGAATCACCGGGGATGCCGTACACCCGCCTGACGCCTGACGCCTTCAACGTCGCCACCATGACATCGGCCACCGTGCTCGCCATCATCTGCTCCTTCCGGGCGGTTGCTGCTGGCTTCATTCTCGCCCTCCGGCGGTCCGGCCACACCTGTTAGGTGCCCTGGCCGATGCCCTGGTCTGCGGCGCGATCGGCGGCGCGCGATCGGTACCCGGGGCGCGGCCAGCACCTAGGACCAGGCACCCGCCAGGGTCAGTCACGGGCGCGACCTGGCGGCCCGCTGGGCGACGCTAGGGGGAGGCCAGCCTGGCCGGGCCTGGCGAACGAACGGATGGTGTGTGAGATGCCCGCCATGACACAGCGGCCTGACGTGAGCCAGACATGTGACCGATGCGGGCCCGCGGTCCGCGCGGTGTATCGCACCCGCGGGATCGGCGAGCTTTACCTTTGCCGGCACTGCGCCTACCGGCTGCGCTCGGCGCTGTCCGAGCAGGGCTGGACGCTCTGGCTCCTCGAGGGGGATGCGCTCATACCGCAGCCCGCCCGGATCCGCAAAACCTCATGGTGGCAGCGGTCATGAAGATCGCGGCGACCAGACTCCGGCCTTCAGGCCGCGAGGAAACGCGGGCTTAGGAGCTTTCAGCGGGGGCTTGTTCGGTTTCCGGGGCTTCTAGTAGCTCGACTTCGTGGCGGAGCACGCTGTAAATGATCTGGTCATGCCAGCGCCCGGCGCGGAAAGTGGCTCCGCGTAGTACACCCTCGCGGGTGAACCCGGCCTTCTCCAGCGCCCGCTGTTCGCCGGTGTTGGTGATCTCGGTAGTGGCCTCGATCCGGTTGAGCTGAGTGTGCGCGAACAGGTAACGCACCAGCAACCGCTGCGCCTCGGTACCGTAGCCGCGTCCTCGGAATTCTGGCGCTAGCCCGATGCCGATGGCCCAGCAGTGCGAGACCTGGCCGGTTCGGACCATGCGCCAGGAAACGCTGCCNNGCCCATCGACGCCGCTGAGATCCGGGATCGTGCCAGCCGTGCCACTCGTGCGCCCCGGTCGCGGCGGGACCGTTTCTCAGGCTTTCCAGCCAGGACAGGTCATCTTCGGTCACCGGCCTGAGGCTCACCTGACCATCCACGGGACGTAACCCTACAGTCCACGCCGGGGGTAAACACGCCGAGGCTAACTTAACTGGCAGCCTTTGGCTGCACCCGGGCAAAACCCGGCGTACGCCCTGGTCGCAGGAGTGGGTTACGATCCGCGTCGTGAGTCCCCTGGAACTTCTGGTGAGCCGCCTGCCCGACGGCGCCGTGCGGACCGACGCGGAGACGCTGCGCGAGCGCGCCATCGACTCCTGGGCGCTGTCGCTGCTGCGGCGCGTCCGCGGCGATGAGCTCCCCCTCCCCGCCGCGGTGATCTTCCCGGCCAGCACCCAGGAAGTGGCCACGGTCCTGGCCTGGGCGTCGCACACGTCCACGGCGGTGATTCCCCGCGGCGGCGGCTCCGGCGTCTGCGGCGGAGCGCAAGCCGAGGCCGGGTCGGTCGTCCTGGACCTGTCCCTGATGGACAAGGTCACCGCGGTCGACCTGGTGTCACAGGTCGTCCACGTCCAGGCCGGCGTGCGCGGCGACCGGCTCGAGCAGGCCCTGGCCGAGCACGGGCTGACGACCGGCCTCTACCCGCAGTCGATCGCCCTGTCCACGGTGGGCGGCTGGATCGCCGCGTCGTCGGCCGGGCAGGCGTCCACCGGCTTCGGGGCGATCGAGGATGTGCTGCTCGGGCTGACCGCGGTCCTCCCGCAGGGCGAGATCCTGCGCAGCCTGCCCGTGCCGCGCTCGGCCGCCGGACCGGACCTGCGCCGGCTCCTGGTCGGAACCGAGGGGACGCTCGCGGTGGTCACCGAGGCGACGCTCGCCTGCCGGGCCCGGCCGGCGGGCTGGGACTGGCTGGCCTTCGCCTTCCCCAGCTTCGCCGCGATGGCCGACGGGCTGTGCCAGGCGGTGCGCGCGGAAACCGGGGCCGCCGTCATCCGCGGCTACGACGAGACCGACGCCCAGCTGAGCTTCGGGGCGATCGGCCATCCCGGCGGGTGCGTGGGGGTGCTCGGCTTCCCGGCCGGCCCGCCGGGCCTGGACGCCAGGAAGCAGGCGGCCGTCGAGACGCTCAGTCACGCCGGGGCGTCGACCGAGCTCGGCTCGCGGTACGGGGAGCACTGGTGGCAGCACCGCAACGACGCGGTCGACACCTACGCGCAGATCATGGGGCCCGAGCGCGCGTTCGGCTCCGGGGTGATCGTGGACACCTTCGAGGTCGCCGGGCTGTGGTCCACCGTGCCGGAACTCTACGCGGGCATCCGGGCGGCGCTGGCCGCCCACGCCCAGGCCGTGGGCTGCCACATGTCCCACTTGTACCCGTCCGGCTCGTCGCTGTACTTCACCTTCCTGATCAGCGGCGCCGACGACCGGGAGGCGGAGGAACAGTACCTGGCGGCCTGGGATCAGGCGGTGCGCAGCTGTGCCGCCGCCGGCGGAACCATCACCCACCATCACGGCGTCGGCCGCCTGAAGGCCCGCTACCTGGCCGCCGACCTCGGCGACACCGGCGTGGACGTGCTGAACCGGATCAAGGCCGCCCTCGACCCGGCCGGGATCATGAACCCGCAGGTCCTGCTGCCGTGACCAGCCCCTTCGGCCCGCTGGTGGTGATCGCCAATCCCCGCGCCGGGCGCGGCAAGGCAGCCGCGGCGCTGCCGCAGATCGAAAGCGTCCTGCGGGACGAAGGGCTCGATTACCGCATCGTGCGGACCACCCACCCGGGTCACGCCACCGACGCCGCGCACCACGCGCTGCGAAACGGCGAGCGCTACCTGGTCGCGGTCGGCGGGGACGGAACCGTCCACGAGGTGGTCAACGGAATGATCCGGAACGGCACTCCGATTGCCCCCGGCGCCGTACTCGGGGTAGTGGCGGCCGGCTCCGGGTGCGATTTCGTGCGGACGTTCGGCCTACCCGGCGACGCCGGGTCCGCCGCCAGTCGGCTCGCGGGGGACCGCGTCCGCGTCATCGACGTGGGCACGGTGACCTGCACCGACGGCGGCGCCGAACGGACCAGGTACTTCGTCAACATCGCCGAGGCCGGCCTGGGCGGCGCGGTGGTGGCCCGGACGGCCCGCCTGGGCCAACTGGGGCGGTTCCTCGGCGCCGCCCGCTACGCCAGCGGCTTCGCTCTGACGCTGCCGGGTTTCCGGCCGGCGCCGGTCCGGCTCGACGCCGACGGCCAGGCCTCGAGCTGGCGGGCGTTCAACGTGGTCGTCGCGAACTGCCGCTTCTACGGCGGCGGTATGCAGATCTCGCCGAAATCCGACCCCGGCGACGGCCTGCTCGACGTGCTCGTCATGACCGGCCCGAAATCCGACGCGTTCGCCACCCTGCCGAAGGTGTACCGGGGGACCCATCTGCCGCACCGCAACATCGCCGAGCTGCGGGCCGGCCGGATCCGGCTGGACGCGGACCGGCCCTTCCCGGTCGAGGCGGACGGGGAGATCGTGGGCACGACGCCGGTGTCGTTCGGCATCATTCCGGCTGTGATCCGGCTGAAGGTATGAGCCCGAGAGAGGCGTCGCGGGTGGTGAGCCGGGTCCGGCGCACGTAGATGTCGGAGTCGGTGAGGGCCATCTCGCGGCTCCGGGCCAGGGCCACCTCCACGCCCAGGACGGGCAGGGCGCTCACCACCGGCTCGCCGAGCGAGGAGTCCTCGCTGATCAGGCGGGCCGCGTGTGCCCAGTCGTCGCCGTAGCGCTGCACCAGCCGGGCGGCGGTCCGCGGTGGCAGGCCCAGGCGGGTCACCTCGGCCCGGGCGAGCCGCACGGCCGCCGCCGCCGACCCGTGCAGCCCGAGCGGGATGCGCCTGGTCAGGCCCGGCCGCGCGTCCCCGAGCGCGGCGGCGACCCGGTCCACCAGGTCCTCGGCCATGGCCCGGTACGTGGTCAGCTTCCCGCCGGTGATGGTGAACAGGCCGGGCGGATCGGTGAAGATCGCGTGGTTCCGGGACAGGTCACTGGTCCGGGCGTCACCTAGGTCCTCGTCCTGGCTCAGCAGCGGGCGCAGCCCGGCCCAGGAGGCCACCACGTCGCGCTCGGTCACGCCCGGGAAGCTCCGGGCCACCGCCGACAAGATGTAGTCACGGTCGACGGCGTCAACCGCCGGATGGTCCTCCTCGCCGCGGTAGGGCGAGTCAGTGGTCCCGGCGTAGACCCGGTCCTCCCACGGGATGATGAAGATGAACCGCCCGTCGTCCGCCCCCGACGAAGTGACCAGCGCCGCCTTGGTCTGGACCGCGCCCGGGGCGAACACCAGGTGGACACCCTTGCTCGGCCGCAGCCGCCCGCCGCCAGACCCGTCAGACCCGGCGAGCCGCGTGACCCGGTCCGCCCAGACCCCAGCCGCGTTGACGACGGCCCGGGCCCGGACCTCGAACCGCTGCCCGGTCATCTCGTCCGCCACGACCGCGCCCGTGACCCGGCCGTCGCCGAGCAGGTCGGTCACCCGGGCGTGGTTCGCCAGCACCGCGCCGAAGCCGTGGGCGGCCCGGGCTACCTCGATGGTCAGCCGGGCGTCGTCCACCTGGCACTCGAAATACGCCAAGCCGCGCGACCGCCCGCCCAAGCCCGGGATGGCCTGCCGGACCTGCTCCGCGCTCGCGGACCGGTGATAGCCGATGTTCCGGCCCGCCGCGAGCAGTTCGTAGGCGGTCAGCCCGACCCGGTACGTGGCCCGGCTGCGCAGCTCATCGGCCAGCATGTACATGGGGATCGGCCGGATCAGGTGCGGCGCCAGCCGGAACAAGATGCCCCGCTCCCGCAGCGACTCGCGGACCAGGCCGAACTCGCGATGCTCCAGGTACCGCAGGCCGCCGTGCACCAGCCGGGACGAGCGGCCCGAGGTTCCCGAGGCGAAGTCGTCCCGCTCCACCAGGGCCACCGAGAAACCGCGCGCCGCGGCGTCCAGGGCGATGCCGGCGCCGGTGATCCCGCCCCCGATCACCAGCACGTCGAACCGGTCCTCGGCCATCCGGGTGAGGTTCGCGGTCCGGGTCCGCGCGGAAAACGCCAGCACCAGCCGATGGTAACGCCGGTCCGCGCCCGCTGCGCTAGCCGTGACGATTTGATGTATACTTTTGGTAGCTATCAATTGAGGAGAGGTCATGGCAGACACGGCGATCGCGAGGCTCTTCATGCATGGCCGGAGCCAGGCGGTGCGGCTGCCGAAGGAGTTCCGGCTGCCCGGTGACCGAGTCCGTGTCCGCCATGTGGGAGACGGTGTACTGCTTGAACCCATCGCAACGGACGTGGACGCATGGTTTGCAGAACTGGACCGCTTCGCGGACGTGCCGTTCCTTGAGGAGGGAAGGAACCAGCCGCCGATGCCCGGCGCAGAGGATCTGTTCGGATGAACTACCTTCTGGACACCAACGCGGTCGTCGCATTGCTGAGGAACAGGCCAACCACCGTCCGGGAGGGATTCCGCGCGGCGGAGCTGGCCGGAGATTACCTTGCCGTCTCCTCGGTGGTTCTGTTCGAGCTGTGGTACGGAGTGGAGAAAAGCACCCACGTGCCAGAGAACACCGAACGTCTCCGTGTCTTCCTGTCCGGTGACATAGACGTGGTGGCCTTTGACGACGAGGACGCCAAGTCCGCAGGCCGGGTCCGCGTCACCTTGGAGAAGAGCGGAACGACGATCGGCCCTTATGATCTGCTCATCGCTGCACAGGCACTGGCCCGAGGGCTGACAGTCGTCACTGCAAATGCCTCCGAGTTTGCTCGGGTGCAAGGACTCGGCTGGATTGACTGGACACGCTAAATTTGACGGACATCCGCGATTAGGGCTTCTGCCCCAGATTGATGTCCGTCAAATTTAGGAAGTGGCGCCGGGGCGGGTCTCATGGTGGGCGGACCTTGCCGGCCAGGTCCACGACGGCGGGCAGGGTCAGCAGGCGGCCGGCGGGCGGGGCCGGGATGCCCTCGCGCAGCGTCCAGTGGTCCAGGTAGACCCCGGCCGGCAGCCAGTAACCGTCAGCTGGCAGGTTGCCCGTGACGACGACGCACCCGATTTCGTGCCGGGTGCTCCATCGGTCCGGGGACGGCACCCAGAATGCCTGCCCAGGGCGGCGGCTGACGAGGGGGGCGAGGTCCACGATCTGGCCACGTCGGGCGTAGTCCCACAGGCGCGCGTCGTCCAGGGGGCTGGCGGTGAACGGCGGCCAGTGCAGCGGGTCGCTGGTGCCGGCCATCGGCAGGACCTGGATCTCCGGGGCAGGGGCCGGGTCGTCCCAGCTTCGCGGCGCCCGGCCGTGCACCGTCAGCAGCGCGGTGACCTGGCGGCCGGTGACCCAGCCGAGCAGCGCGCCGTCGTGCGGGACCGGCATGCTGGCGGTGACCGCCTGGCCGATGGTGCCGGGGACCGGTTCTGCGGGCCGGATTTCCTGGTGAACCCCGTCGCGGCGGTTCCATGAGCGGAGGACGAAAAGGTCGTCACGGGCCTGGGTGAGGACGAAAAACCTGGCCGGCCCGGCCGCGCGGTTCACCAGGACCATCGACCAGTACCCGCCGTCCGCGCCGGGCGGCGTGACCGCGAGCGGGTAGCCGCTGAACAACTGCCGGCATGCGGCGAATAATGTCGCGCCGGGCCGGGCGTGAACTGTCACGGTCTGCTCCTGCCAGGGATGAAATCACTTCCAGTGAGAACGCCACGTGGCCAGCCGCCAGTGCCGGTTGCACAACACATGGTGCTGCAACTTGCAGTACCAAACATCGGTCAGCTGACCGAGATCCANNAGCGCCGGTCAGCACAGGGGGCCGCCCGCCACGTAGATAACCTGGCCGGAAACGTATCCGGCACCCTCGCTGGCCAGGAACGAGATAACGTGCGCGACATCATCGACCTCGCCGATCCGGCGCACTGGCACCTGGGCGGCCACGGTGGCCTGGAAGTTCTCGAATGTCGTGCCGATCCGGGCGGCGGTGGCCGCCGTCATGTCCGTGGCGATGAAGCCGGGCGCCACCGCGTTGGCGGTGATGCCAAACTGGCCGAGTTCGATGGCGAGGGTCTTAGTGAGGCCCTGCATCCCGGCCTTGGCCGCGGAGTAGTTGGCCTGGCCCCGGTTGCCGAGCGCAGAACTGGAGGACAGATTGACGATCCGGCCGTACTGCTGATCCACCATGTACTTCTGCACCGATCTGCTCATCAGGAAAGTCCCGCGCAGGTGTACGCCCAGGACCGTGTCCCAGTCATCCTCGGACATCTTGAAAAGCAGGTTGTCCCGGAGAACTCCGGCGTTGTTGACCAGCACCGTGGGCGGCCCCAATTCCGCGGCTACCGTGCCGACGGCCGCTTCTACCTGGTCCGCCCGGCTGACGTCGGCGCCAACCGCCATGGCCTGACCGCCGGTCGCGGTGATGGCCGCCACGGTGGCATCGCAGGAGCCGGCCTCCAGGTCGAGTACGGCGACCGCCATCCCGTCCGCGGCTAGGCGGCGGGCGGTGGCGGCGCCTATTCCGCGGGCGGCACCCGTCACGATGGCAGCCCGGCGGGGAATCTTCTCCCCTTCGATCGGCCTAGGGTTCTCGTCTGGTAGCTCTTGCCCGGAGTGGGCGGTCTCGTTCATAGCTCTCCTCCTCGTATCTCCTTTGCAAACTATATCAATCATTTCGCAATATATGTCAAGCATTGACTGAACCGCCGCGATCGTCAGCGCGGATACAGCCACCAGCGCCCGTTCCGAAAAAACAATCAATAATCCCGAACGAGCCTGGTTTTCGCTCAGTGGAAACCCAGGATCGACCGCAGGTGCGCGGGCTTCTAGCCTGGTCGGCATGAGCACTGCTTCCCGCACCACCACCAGCACGACTGTCGGCATCGTGGGCGGCGGGCCCGCGGGCCTGATGCTGTCGCACCTGCTGGCGATCGCCGGCATCGACTCGGTGGTGATCGATGACCGCACCCGGACCGAGATCGAGAACACCGTCCGCGCGGGCATCCTGGAGGCCGGCAGCGTCCGGCTGCTCACCGACACCGGCGTCGGCGGCCGGGTGCTGCGCGAGGGCATCGCGCACGAGGGGATCAGCCTGCGGTTCGGCGGCCAGAACCACCGGATCGACTTCGATCACCTGGTGGGGGAGTCGGCGTGGCTGTACCCGCAGACCGACGTGTTCATCGACCTGGCCAACGCCCGCGACCGCGACGGCGGCGACGTCCGGTTCGGCGCCAGCGGCACCCGGGTCCTCGAGACCGCCAGCGACCGCCCCGGCATCGCCTACACCGACGCCGGGGGCACCGGGCACGAGGTGCGCTGCGACTACCTGGTCGGCGCCGACGGGTCCCGCTCGATCTGCCGCTTCGAGATCCCGGAAAAGCTGCGGACGCACTACTTCCGGGAGTACCCGTTCGCCTGGTTCGGCATCCTGGCCGAGGCGCCGAAAAGCGCGCCCGAGCTGGTCTACACCCACTCGCCGCGGGGCTTCGCGCTGATCAGCCAGCGCACCGAGACCCTGCAGCGGATGTACTTCCAGTGTGACCCCGACGAGGACACCAATGCCTGGTCCGACGACCGGATCTGGGCGGAGCTGCAGGCCCGGGTGGCCGGGCCGGACGGCTTCGCGCTGATGCAGGGCACCATCACCGACAAGGCGATCCTGCGCTTCCGCAGCTTCGTCGCCGAGCCGATGCGACACGGCAGGCTGCTGCTGGCCGGCGATGCCGCGCACACCGTGCCGCCGACCGGCGCCAAGGGGCTCAACCTGGCGCTAGCCGACGTGCGGGTGCTCGCCGAGGTGCTGGAACGCGCCGTCAAGCACAACGAGGCCGACGCGCTGGAGGAATACGGTCCGCGGGCGCTGGCCCGGGTCTGGAAAGCGCAGCACTTCTCGTACTGGATGACGACCATGCTGCACGCGCTCCCCAGTGCCACCGGCTTCGACCTGAAGCGGCAACTCGGCGAACTAGCGTCGGTGACCGGCTCGGCGGCCGGGTCGACCTATCTCGCTGAGGCCTACACCGGCTGGCCGAACACGTAAGTGAGAGCCGGCCTGGGTCGCGGTCTCGGAGCTTCGTAGCGCCACCCGCCGCATCCGCACCATCAATACCGCCGAGGGCACGACCTTCCCGGCCATGTAGGTCGACAGGCGAGACCGTGACGTACCTATCCGCTGGGCAAAATCCTGCCGGGACAGGCCGGATCTACCGACAAGGTTCCGGACCTCAGCTGCCACGTCTTCGCGTTCCGAATCGGCGGCCAGCTTCCGGGCCCGCTCCACTACTCCGTCCAGGAGCTTGGCCGTGCCGTACGGGCCGGACAGCCGGATAGCTTCAAGGACCTGCTGGGCCACCGGCCCCCAGGGATCGGCCCGAATCGCGGCGGCCAGCCGCCGCCAGTCCGGAAGTGTGCCCCGCTCAACGGCCGCGAGAATGCCTTCGAAGGGCCAGGTGCCTACGGGATCGTCCGGCGATGCCGTGATGTTGCGGAACTTCAGCGAGGTTGTCATGGCACCATCCCTTGATGCGCAAGGTTTCGTCCGGGGTCGGTACCCGGAGCACCTGCCCGGACGGCAGCGTCACTTCAGTGACTTCTAGCGGCCTGTTCCGGATGAGCTGGCGCACGCCAGACTCGATATCGCCCAGTTCGCCGAGGATTATCTTTCCCGGCGTCACTCGGTTGGTCACCCATCCGTGCGTCGCTTCGATGGCCTCGAGAACCGCGTCGAAACGGGCGCCTAGATCTTGTAGGACATGGTCATGGTCATCGGAGGCGCGGTGATTGGCCCATAGCGCCGCACCGGAGTCCCCCACCAGCACGGCATCAGGAACGACGTCTTGAAGGCGTGCCGCTGATTCGAGCACCCGAACCAACTCGGGCCGCGCCAGTCCGGGCGTGTCAGGTTCTTCCTTGGCCATCTCCGTCGCCTCCAGTCGCGGATGCACTAGGTGTATCAGATGTGATACGGCATGGCGGGTGGAGATCCCCTCGTCTCGGTTCCCTAGGATAGGGCCGTGATCAGGAACGTCGTTCTCGTCAAGCTGAAGGCCGGGGCCGACGCCGCGGAGGTGGCGGAAATCCAGGACGGCTTCCGGAACCTCGACTGCCCGGGCACGGTCAGCTACACGCTCGGTGACGACCTCGGCCTCCGCGACGGCACCTGGAGCTTCGCGATCGTCGCCGACTTTGCCGACGTGGCGTCCTACCGGGCCTACGACCTGGACGCCGCGCACAACCGGTACCGGGCCCGGCTTGGGCCGCTGGCCGAGCAGATCGCCCGGGTCCAGTTCGACCTACCGGCCGGGTAGCGGGTGGGTTCGGGCCGTCTTTCCTCGGTGGCGGTCTACTGCGGGTCCAGCCCCGGCGCCGATCCTGCTTTCGCGGCGGCCGCCGCTGCCCTCGGCCGGCTGCTGGCCGAGCGGGGCATCCGGCTGGTCTACGGCGGCGGCCACGTCGGACTGATGGGCGTGGTCGCGGACGCGTGCCTGGCCGGCGGCGGCGAGGTGCACGGCGTGATCACCCGGGCGCTTGAGGCCAAGGAGCTCGCCCACCGCGGGCTGACCAGCCTCGCGGTCGTGGAGACCATGCACGGGCGCAAGGAGGCGATGGCCGACCTGGCCGGCGGGTTCATCATGCTGCCCGGCGGGTTCGGCACCCTGGATGAGTTCTTCGAGGTGCTGACGTGGACCCAGCTGGGCATCCACGCCAAGCCGTGCGGCGTGCTGGACGTGGCCGGGTACTTCGCGCCGCTGCGCGACCTGCTCGAGGCGGCGACCCGGCAGCGGTTCCTGCGGCCCGGCCACCGGGACCTGGTGATCATGGACACCGAGCCGGGCCGACTGCTGGACCGGCTGGACGAGTGGCAGCCGGCGGACGTCGACAAGTGGCTCGACCTGCGGCAACGCTAAGCGGGTCCGGTTCAAGCCGCCGGAACGCTGAGTCCGTGCCTGGGCCAAAGGCAGTTCAGAGCCGCCGCGTCGAGTTTCGGCGCGGTGCAGGGATCTAGCTGATCCTAGGTCAGTGCCGGTTGCCGCCTGAACGGTCTCGACGGTGACGCCTGGGGTCAGCTCGACGAGTTGCAGGCCATTGCCGTTGGGCAGGACGTCGATGACGGCGAGGTCGGTGATGATGCGATGGACGACGCCGCGGCCGGTGTAGGGCCGTGCTGGTGTGCTGGTTCGTCCTCGAAAACTCAGATGGCATCGCGCGCTTCGCGGACTCCATCTCCTCGCTGCCCGTCCCGGTGGTCATCGACCATCTCGGGCGAGTAGATGTAGCCATGGGAACCACGGGTAACGCATTCGGCGCGCTTCTCCGGCTACTCGATACCGGGCGGGTATGGGTGAAGACGAGCGGCATAGACCGGCTATCACGCGAGGGTTCCCCGTATCACGACGGTGTCGTCCTCGCCGCCGACCTGGTCGCTCGCGCCCCTGAACGTGTCCTTTGGGGCACGGATTTTCCCCCCACGAATATCGTGGGAGCCGCCCCGGACGACGGGTTGCTTGTCGACCTGCTCGAAGAGATAGCGCCGCAGGCCAGTACGCGGCAGCACCTGCTGGTGGAGAATCCAGAGGCATTCTTCGGCTTCGAATAGCACACCGGATCGGAGCTCACGCTTCGATCATGCTGTAGCCCGAGCATGTCCGCAGGTATCACGCTTTCCAGACGATTCCGGTCGCCGTCATCGCGACCTGCGGCATGAAGCCGCTCGACAGGGCACCATGAATTACGATCTCTAGCCCCAGAGGGCACAGATGGGCAGCGCGGCGATTGACCCATCCAGCCGGAATGAGCGCGGCCCGGTGTGCAGCACGAGGCCGAGTGCGAATCGGTTCCCGATGGCGTCCCGGAGGCGTGGCAGGTACTCTGGCATGACGGAAGTCCAATCGTCATTGAGCACGCTAACTAATAACTTTTTGGCACACCACTCAAACTCTATATAGCACATACTCTAATTTTAGATCTAGCACGGTTGCGTTCATCAACCGCTTAAGCCGTCGCCGCGGGCGATCCTCCAGCTCGACGTCCGCTCCCGCACCAGCCTGGCCAGACTCGTCCACTCCGGCGCCGTCCAGCAATTANNCCTGCTTTCACCCCTACCCCACCTGCGTGCGACCGGAAAGGACCGCCATGCCTAAGGCGTACGTAACCCGGACCGGTGACGTGGCCGAGCTGGTCATCTCGGCGCCCCCGCTCAACCTGTTCGACGCCCAGCTCGTGACCGATCTGGAAAACGCGGTCGATGAGATAATCGCGCAGTGCTGGCCCGGCGGGACAACGCCCGAGAACTCTCCGATCCCGGGAGAACCCATCCCCCCGGAACCTCGCTGGGCGCGTGCGGTGCTGCTTCGCGCCGAGGGCAAGGTGTTCTGCGCCGGGGTGGACGTGCACGAGTTCCAGGNNTCGCGGTGGTGCACGCGCTGAACCTCACCATCGGGTTCGAGCTGAGTCTGGGCTGTGACCTGATGTGGGCCGCTGAGGACGCGTCGTTCGGCCTGGTCGAGGCGACCGTAGGCCTGACCCCGGGCGGAGGCGGGACGCAGCGGCTGGTCGCCCGGGCCGGCGTGGCCCGCGCCGCCGAGCTGGTGATGACCGGCG
>PMST01000706.1 GCA_003168295.1 Actinomycetota bacterium | reverse complement strand
GGTCCAGGTGCCGCATCGCGCCAGTCTTGGCCGCCTGCCCGGCGGCACGCAGTTCCTCCCAGTCACCGAGCTCGGCGACGACCGCGGCCCGCTTGGCACGGATGGTCTTGGTGGCCATCGCGAGGTTGGCGCGCAGCTGAGTGTCGCCAAGGGCACGGCGGGCCGCGACCGGGAACGGCTCGGAGCCGCGCAGGTGGCCGACGCCTGGAGGCGCGGTCGGCAAGCCCAGGTAGGTCGTCATGTCGCCGCCTTGGTAGAAGCGAGGATCTCGGCCAGGTGCACCGTCTTGACGCCGGCGCGCAGCCGCGACAGGCCGCCGCCGATATGCATCAGGCAGGAACTGTCGCTGGCCGAGCAGACCTCAGCGCGGGTGCCGAGCACGTTCCGCATCTTGTCCGCCAGCATGGCGGTCGAGGTGTCGGAGTTCTTCAGGGCGAAAGTGCCGCCGAACCCGCAGCAGACGTCCGCATCCGGCAGCTCCACCAGGTCTATTTCCTCGACGTGACGAAGCAGCCGCAGCGGCCGGTCCCCGACCCGCAGCATCCGCAGTGAATGGCAGGTCGGGTGGTAGGTGACCCGGTGCGGATAAAAGGCGCCGACGTCGTCCACCCCGAGCACGTCGACGAGCAGCTCCGACAGCTCGAACGTNNTGCTGGTGCCGGATCGAGCCGACGCACGAGCCCGACGGTGCCACGATCACCTCACAACGATCGAACGTCTCGACGTAATGGCGGACCAGCGGCAGCGCGTCCTTCTGGTAACCGGTGTTCACGTGCATTTGGCCGCAGCACGTCTGGCGTTGCGGGAACTCCACCTGATGGCCGAGCCGCTCCAGCAGCGTCACGGTCGCCCGCCCGACGCCCGGGTACAGCGTGTCCGCCAGGCACGTCACAAACAGCGCAATCCGCATGACCTTCATCATGCCCCGGCGGCTCCCCGCGCGGAAGTAGGGGGGTTCACTATTGCGGACAGGATGGCAGAAACGGGCCTGGAAGATCGTCCGTACTCCGCGTGGACTCCCGCGTGTCAACGGGTCGCGGTCAAGGCCGACTTTCCTGGCCGGGTCGGTCAGCCGAGTCGTTGAGGCGTCCGGTTAGGTAGCCGAAGACCTGCGCTTCATCTTCGAAGCGGGTGAGCGCGCTGTCGTCATCGCTCAGGAACTCGGGCCTGGAGGTTGAGGGTCGGCCGCCGGGTAGTGCCGTACCCGGGACCAGCGTGTGGCCGCGCTCGTCCCGCACCACCTCGCCGGGCACCCAGCGGGTCCGCAGCCCACCCTGGTCATCATCCACGGCCTCGGTGTGGCCGTAGAACCCGACGACCTGCAGGTCATTGGGAGCGGGGAACTCCCACGGTGCCTGCTGCTCATTAGCACCGCCTGGCGGCGAGCTGAGCGTTCATCTACTCCGCTGGTTCAAGGCTTCCGGTTGATGATCTCCATGTCTTGACTCAATTCGAACCTGCGACCATCGAAGACACGGGCTGCGTAAGCGGCCGCCTGGGTGCGCTGCTCCATGCCGAGCTTGACGAACAGCGCCGTTACGTAGTGCTTCACCGTCTTCACCGAAACGAACAGCCGCTCGCCGATCTGCCGGTTGGTCAGGCCTTCCCCGATCAGCTCCAGGACCTTGCGCTCCCGCACGGTCAGCCCGGCCAGCGGGTCGTGCCGGTCCGCCTCGTCCCGCAGCCTGGCCATCACCTGGCTCGCCGCGCGAGCATCCAGCAGCGACTGACCGGAGGCGACCATGCGGACCGCGCCGACCAGATCCGAGCCGCGGATCTGCTTGAGCACGTAGCCGGCCGCTCGGCCATGATCGAACCCAGCAGCGCCTCGTCGTCGCTGAAGGCGGTGAGCATCAGGCAGGCTACCTCCGGCGCCCGCGACCGGACCTCCCGGCAGACCGACACACGGTCACCATCAGGCAGCTGGACATCGAGCACCGCGACGCCGGGACGCAGCGCCGGAATCCTGGCCAGCGCCGAGGCTGCGGTGCTCGCCTCGCCGGTTACCTCAATGTCCGGCTCGGCCTCGAGAAGGACGCGGATACCCCTGCGTACGATCTCCTGGTCCTCCAGGACGAAGACGCCGATCGGCTTACTCGCCGGACCGGCGGAGGTCTTGTTGCTCACCCGGACCTGACACCTGGCCTTCGCACATGGCCCAGCGAACTGGACGGGACCGTATCCATGCGAGCTTAGGCAGGTCACCCGGGCCGGAAAACCGGCCAAGGTCTGCCTGGTCGATGTCTGGTCGCGGGTGTGAGCCTGTTCGTCGCGGAGCCAACTGGCGATGTGCCATCGCCTTTGGTCTGGCCACCCTGCTCTACAATGATGGTCGTTAGCCGCTAACTGAGCGGAGCGCGGGCGCCCAGCCGGGCCGCATCCAGCGCGGCGGTCAGCACCGCCCATGCGTACGGGTTGGCGGTCTGGGCGTCCTGCCAGCGGGCGACCAGCTGCGGCGCGGCCNNCGGGCCCGGTCCTGTTCCGCAGGGGTGAACTCCGGGTCTATGCGGACGACCGCGGCCAGGTCCAGCACTTCCCGCTCCCGCGCATGCGGATCGGCGCCGTCAAGAACCGGGATGGTGGTGTGGGCAATGTACCGGTCCGGCCACAGCGTGCCGATGATCACCGCAGGGTACCGGGCGTTCAGCAAGGCCCGCACCACGCCGCCGGTCAGCCCGTGCTCGCCGTCCAGGTAACGCTGTAGCTCATCCACCCACACCTTTATCCGCGGCGACGGTGCCTGCGCCAGCGCGGCGACCTCCGCCGGCCCAGCCGGATGCACCAGCCACCAGTCCGGCAGCAACGCTCTGACAGCCTCCACCGCAATGCGGGTCTTCCCGACCGAGGACCCGCCCACCAGCAGCACGAACCCGCCCCGCTCAGCTGCGGCCGCCACCCCCGCCCGGACGCCGGCATCGGCATCCCGCGGCACGTACTCCGGTGGGACCTCCTCAGGCGCCCCGGGGGCGCTGATCGCCGCGTGCACGCCCAGCCGTCGCGAATCGGCCTCACCCGCGCGTACCGCCCCAGCCGGAGGCGCCGTCTCGACGCTATGGGCGAGGCTTCTCGTATCGGCCGACGCGTCCAGCAGGATGATGCCGAGGGCAGCGAGCTTTTCCACGACCAGGTCAGCGAACTGCTCGGGGGTGTAACGGCGCAGGTCGATGGCGACAACATCGGGCAGCAGCCCGGGCAGCTCGCTGTTGTCGAACCGGGCCGGCAGCACCGCAAGGTCCAGCTCGCCGCCCGGCTCCGGACCGGCGAGGCGTGGCAGGATGATGACCTGATCTTCTGCCAGGCCGACGGGCGGCCGTGGAATCCCGATCACGTGTCCAAGCGGTTCAAAAAACTGGCCGCGCAGGCGAGCGTACCCGTCATCAAGCTGCATGAGGGCGGACGGCACACTGGCAACTCGCTGATGCGCGACGCCGGGGTCGACCAGGAGGTTCGCATGCGCGAGGTCGGCCACGCCGGCAAGGACATCAACGACCGGTACACCCACGTGCTAATCGAGGCGCACCTGGCCGCCGCCGAGCAGACGGCAGCGCTGGTCCGGCAGGCCGGGAAGGCGGCACCATGACCGCGTGCGTACATTCTGCGTCCGTCGGTTGCTGCACGCCGACCCGGTGCGCCGTCGCGGCAGCCCGCAATCGGCGAATCTTCCCAGGTAACGAGGAGTGGGGCGGGTGGGGCTCGAA
>PMST01000087.1:5326-15116 GCA_003168295.1 Actinomycetota bacterium | reverse complement strand
GTTCAAGCAGCTGCTGCACGAATTCGGCAAGCTGCAGGGCGAACTGGCGGCCGGCGGCACGGTCCACGCCATGCGCACCCTGCGGCGGACGCTGGCCATCATGAAGATCATGGTGGCCCAGCTGGACGTGCTCGAGACCATGACGCCGGGCCAGTTCACCCGGTTCCGCGACGAGCTCGGCACCTCAAGCGGCTTCGAATCCGCGCAGTTCCGCGAGCTTGAGGCCGTGCTGGGGCGGCGGGACCCGAGGATGGTCGCGGCCTGCCCCCCGGGCAGCACGGAGCGGGAGCGTATCTTGGCCGCGATGTCACGACCCTGCCTGTTCGATTCCTTCGTTCGTTACCTGGCCGGCCAGGGGTACGAGATCCCGGCGGACATCGCGGACCGGGACGTCGCCGCGCCCCTGCAGGCTTCGGATGCGATGCAGCAGGTCCTGAGGAAGGTCTACGAAGACGACAGCGACGCGGCCGCCGTCTGCGAGCTGCTCGTCGACCTCGACGAGGGCCTGCAGGAGTGGCGCTATCGCCACGTCAAGATGGTGGAACGGACGATCGGCGCCCGGCACGGCACCGGCGGCTCGCCCGGCGCCGCCTACCTCGCCAGCACCCTGGGCAAACCCACCTTCCCCGACCTGTGGGCCATGCGGAGCCTGGGCTGACCGAGGCCGGCCGCGGGAAAGGGCGCGGGGCGGGGCGGCAGGCGGGCGAGAAGGCGGGCGGGGGCGGAGACCACCGTTCGTTCCGGAGAAAAGAACTTCATTCCCATTCGATGGTGGCGGGGGGTTTGCTGGTGACATCCAGGACCACGCGATTGATCTCGGGGACCTCGTTGGTGACCCGGGTAGAGATCCGGGCCAGGACGTCGTCGGGGAGCCGGGCCCAGTCGGCGGTCATGGCGTCTTCGCTGGTGACCGGGCGGAGCACGATGGGGTGGCCGTAACTGCGGCCGTCGCCTTGGACGCCGACCGAGCGGACGTCGGCGAGCAGGACCACGGGGCACTGCCAGACCAGGGTGTCGAGGCCCGCCGCGGACATCTCCTCCCGCACGATCGCGTCGGCCTCGCGCAGGATCGCCAGGCGTTCCGCGGTGACCTCGCCGATGATCCTGATGGCCAGGCCCGGGCCCGGGAACGGCTGGCGGCGGACGATCGCCTGCGGCAGGCCGAGCTCCTCCCCCACCCGGCGCACCTCGTCCTTGAACAGCCANNGACTCCACCACGTCCGGGTACAGCGTGCCCTGGACCAGGAACTCGCACGCCTCGCCGTGCTGGCCAGCCTCGGCGGTGATCTCCCGGGCCGCACGCTCGAACGCGCGGATGAACTCCCGGCCGATGATCTTGCGCTTGCGCTCCGGGTCGGTCACGCCGGCCAGCGCCGAGCCGAACGCCTCGGTCTCGTTCGCCACCATGAGCCGGACCCCGGTCGCGGCCACGAAATCCTGCTCCACCTGCTGCGCCTCACCCTTGCGCAGCAGGCCGTGATCGACGAACACGCAGGTCAGGCGGTCGCCAATGGCGCGCTGCACGAGCGCGGCGGCGACCGCGGAATCCACGCCGCCGGACAGTCCGCAGATCGCGTGGCCGCCGCCGACCTGCTCGCGGATCCGCTCGATCTGTTCCTCGACGATGTTCAGCATGGTCCAGGACGGCCGGCAGCCGGCCAGCTCGAGGAACCGGCTGAGCAGGCGGGTGCCGTGCTCGGTGTGCATCACTTCGGGGTGGAACTGGACGCCGAACATCCGGCTGGCCGCGTCCTCGACCGCCGCCACCGGCGTGGCCGCGGTCCGCGCGGTGACCGCGAACCCCGGCGGCGCCGCCGTGCAGGTATCCCCGTGCGACATCCACACCCGTTGGCTGGCCGGCGTGCCGGCCAGAAGATTCCCCCCCAAAGGGGGGCCCAGGGGGTACGGGGGGGAGGGTTCCCCCCCGTTCGCGGGGAGGGCCTGGGGGGGGTCGTCCCCCTCCAGGAGATTCAACACAGCGTTACCGTACTCGGCGGCGCCGGTCCGCTCGACCGTGCCGCCTAGGCCGGCCACCATCAGCTGGAAGCCGTAGCAGATGCCGAGGACCGGCAGGCCGGCCCGGAACAGCCCGGCCGGGGCGGGCGGCGCGCCGTCGGCGTAGACGGACGAAGGGCCGCCGGAGAGGATGATCGCCTTGGGCCGCTTGGCCAGCATGTCCGCGACCGGCATCGTGGAGGGAACGATCTCGGAACGGACGTGGCACTCGCGCACCCGCCGGGCGATCAGCTGCGCGTACTGCGCGCCGAAGTCAACCACCAGAACGGTGTCGAAACCACCGGGCACGTTAGTCGCCTTTCCAACCTAGGGCCACCGTTCACCTCGGGCCGCCGTTCACCTCAGGGCCACCGTCGCGGGGGGTATCTGAGTCTAGCCGGACCTGGCTCCGGACCTCGCTCGCGGAAACTGGGTGACCTGCGGTGACCGAGGGGTTCGCGGCGGCGGGCACGCTCGGGGCTGCTGACGGGAGGGCGCCGGCGGACGGGGCTTCCGGGGCGGCACCGGCGGACGGGGGTGCACTGGCCGACGGGGGATTCGCGCTCGCGGGCGGGGGGTTCGCGGGCGGGGGGTTCGCGGGCGGGTTCGGGGTGACGCGCAGGCGGGCGATGCGGCGGCCGTCGAGTTCGGTCACGGTGATCGTGCGGTCGGCGACCTGGACGCTGTCGCCGACCGAGGGCAGGTCGCCGAAGGCGGCCAGGACATAGCCGGCGACGGTCTCGTACGGGCCTTCGGGCAGCTCGAGGCCGGTCTGTTCGGCGAACTCGTCGAGGTTGAGCAGACCGTCGACTTCGACCTCGCCGGCGGGCAGCGTGGTCGCCGGGTCCTGCTCCAGGTCGTACTCGTCCCTGATGTCGCCGATCAGCTCCTCGACCAGGTCTTCCAGGGTGACGATGCCCGCGGTGCCGCCGTAGTCGTCCACCACGATGGCCAGGTGGGCCCGCTCGCGGCGCATCTCGGACAGCGAGGACAGCACGGTCTTGCTGATCGGCAGGAACTTCACCGGCCTGCTGATCCCGCTGACCGGGCCCGAACCCTCGGTCATCCCCGGCCCGAACAGGTCCCGGACGTGCACGAAGCCGATCACGTTGTCGTAGGTGCCTGAGTACACCGGCAGCCGCGAGTGCGGGACGCCCGCGGCGATCTCCGCGGCCTCGGCGACCGGCGTTTCCGCGTCCAGGAACACCACCTCCGTGCGGGGCACCAGCACCTCGCGGATCTGCCGTTTCCCCGCGTCGAAGACCTCGCCGACGATGTGCCGCTCGTCCTGGCTGAGCGTCTGGTTTTCGGTCACGAGCTCACGCAGTTCGGCCTCGCTCATGGCCTGGCGACCGACCCGGGGATCGCCGCCGAGGATGGCGACCACCAGGTTGGTCGACTGCGTCAGCAGCCAGAAGACCGGCCGGGCCAGGGTGGCGATCAGGTCGAGCACTGGCGCGGCCACCAGCGCCAGCCGGGGAGCCCGCTGCAGCCCGATCCGCTTCGGTGCGAGCTCGCCGAGGATAAGGCTGAAGAACGTGATGCAGATCGTCACCACGATGAAGGACACCGGGCCGGCCCAGCCCACCGTCATGTGCTCGCTCTTGATCAGCCAGGACTTCAGCACGCCTGCCAGGGTGTCGGCGCCGTAGGCGCCGGTGACCAGGGTGGCGAGGGTGACCCCGATCTGCACGGCGGAGAAGAACCGGTTCGGGTCAGACGCCAGCTTGGCCGCGCGCTGGCCGCGCTTGCCCCGCTTGGCCAGCGCTCTGACCTGGCCTTCGCGCAGCGAGACGAGAGCCATCTCTGATGCGGAGAAGAATCCCCCGATACACATGATGACCAGGACGACAACGATTTCCAGGACGACCTTGCTCAAGCCGTGATCGCCGACTTCCTCCGATCAGCACCGGTGGATCGGATTATCCGCACCAGACCCCGGGATTCTCCGCCACTCAGTAGCACGATGTGTCTGGCCAGTCTAGACCGGATAGCGTATGGGTTCCGTGAGCACGCAATCAATCTGGAAAACCAGCGCNNCCGCCCGGGCCGCCGCTGCCGGTCGGGTCGGCCGAATCCGGGATCCGCTGGGACCCGCTGGCCGGGGAGTGGGTGGTGATCGCCGCGGCCCGCCAGGACCGGACCTTCCTGCCGCCACCCGACCAGTGTCCGCTCGACCCGTCGGCGCCGGGACGGCCCAGCGAGATACCGGCGTCCAGTTACGACGTGGTGGTGTTCGAGAACAGGTTCCCGTCGCTGCGCGAGCCGCTCGGGCGCTGCGAGGTGGTCTGCTTCACCTCCGACCACTACTCCTCTTTCGACCGGCTCACCCCGGCCCGGGTCCGCACCGTGTTCGAGGCCTGGGTGGACCGGACGCAGGTGCTGAGCGCGCTGCCCGGGACCGAGCAGGTGTACTGCTTCGAGAACCGGGGCGAGGAGATCGGCGTCACGCTGAGCCATCCGCACGGGCAGATCTACGCGTTCCCGTTCGTCACTCCGCGCACCGAGCGGATGGTGGAGCAGGCCCGCGGCTACAACGGGACCAACCTCTTCGACGACCTGGTGGCCACGGAACTGCGGGCCGGGGTGCGGATCGTGACCCGGAACGAACACTGGATCGCGTTCGTGCCGGAATCCGCGCGCTGGCCGTACGAGGTGCGGATCTTCCCGGCCGCCCGGGTGCCCGACCTGCCCTCGGTCGGCGAGGCGGCGCGGGAGGCCTTCGGGCCGCTGTACCTGGACGTGCTGCGCCGGTTCGACGCGCTCTTCGACCGGCCCGCGCCGTACATCGCCGCCTGGCACCAGGCCCCGGTCTCCGGCGACGCCGCACGCCGGCAGTTCGCCGCGCACCTTCAGGTACTGTCAGTCCGGCGGGCGGCCGGCAAGCTGAAATACCTAGCCGGAACGGAATCCGGGATGGGCGTCTGGATCAACGACATCGTGCCAGAAGAGGCAGCGCAACGGCTCAGGGAGGCCTGATGAGAGTGCTCGTTACCGGCGGTGCCGGGTATATCGGCAGCGTCGTCGCGGCCCAGCTGGTCGCGGCCGGGCACGAGGTCACCGTCCTGGACGACCTGTCCACCGGGTTCGCCGACGCCGTGCCGGCCGGCGCCACGTTCGTCAAGGGCACGATCCGCGACTGCGCGGCCGAGGTGCTCAGCGACGGCATCGAGGCGGTGCTGCATTTCGCGGCCAAGTCGCTGGTCGGCGAGTCGNNCCCACCCGGCCGACCAGCCCCTACGGCGCGTCCAAGCTGGCCGTGGACACGACGCTGACGGAGTTCTGCCGGTTGCACGGCTTCGGCGCGGTCAGCCTGCGTTATTTCAACGTGGCCGGCGCCGAGCGCAGCGCCGACGGCACCTGGCTCGGCGAGCGGCACCACCCGGAAACCCACCTCATTCCCAACGTGCTGGCCGCCGCGACCAACGGCCGGCGGGTGCAGATCTTCGGCGATGACTACCCCACCCCGGACGGAACCTGCGTCCGGGACTACATCCACGTCGCCGACCTGGCCGACGCGCACCTGCGCGCGCTGGCGGCCTGCCGGCCCGGCCAGCACAGCATCTACAACCTGGGCAACGGGGCCGGCTTCTCGGTCCTGCAGGTCATCGAGGTATGCCGGGAGGTCACCGGCGCCGACATCGGCGTAGACGTGACCGGGCGCCGGGCCGGCGACCCGGCCGTGCTGGTCGCCTCGGCTGCGAAGATCGAGGCCGAACTCGGCTGGCACGCGACCAGGGACCTGCGCACCATGGCCGCCGACGCCTGGCAGTTCACCCAGGCTCGCAGCCCCAAATGAGCGAGCCGGCCGGGGCCGCCGAGCTGTTCCGGGCCCGGTTCGGGGGGGCGCCTGACGGGGTGTGGCTGGCGCCGGGACGGGCCAACCTGATGGGTGAGCACACCGACTACAACGAGGGGTTCGTGCTGCCGTTCGCGCTCAGCCAGGCCACCACGGCCGCGGCCGCGCGGCGGACCGACGGGCGGCTGCTGCTCTGCTCCCGGCAGGAGCCGCACGCCGTCCTTGAGATCGAGCTCGACGGGCTGGCGCCCGGCACGGTGACCGGCTGGGGCGCCTACCCAGCCGGGGTGGCCTGGGCGCTGAGGTCGGCCGGTTATCGGGTCCCCGGTGCCTGTATCGCCATCGACTCCGACGTGCCCGCGGGGGCGGGCCTGTCGTCCTCGGCCGCGCTTGAGTGCGCGACCGCGCTGGCCCTAACCGAGCTAGCACCGTCCGAGCTGGCGCCGTCCGAGCCGGACGCGGTGCCGGTGCCGCGCGGCGAGCTCGCCGCGATCGCCCGGCGGGCGGAGAACGAGTTCGTCGGGGTGCCGTCCGGCATCATGGACCAGTCCGCGTCGCTGCTGAGCCAGGCCGGTCACGCACTGCTGCTCGACTGCCGTTCGCTGGACCACTCCCAGGTCCCATTCGACCCGGCCGCCGTCGGGTCGCGGCTGCTGCTGATCAACACCCGGGCCAGGCACCATCTGGGCGACGGGGGCTACGGCCGCCGGCGGGCCGAGTGTGAGGAAGCCGCGCGCCTGCTCGGCGTCTCGTCTTTGAGGGACGTAACGGACGTCGGTGACACCGCACGGCTAGCCGATCCCGTGCTGCGCCGCAGAGCCCGCCACGTCGTCACCGACAACCAGCGGGTTCTGCAGGTCACCGGCCTGCTACGTGGCTCGCCCGGGGACCTTCGGAGTACCTACCGCGAGATCGGGCGGCTGCTGACCCAGGCGCACGAGTCGCTGCGCGACGACTTCGAGATCTCCTGGCCGGAGGCTGACGCGGCCGTCGAGGCGGCGCTGGCCGCGGGGGCGCTCGGCGCGCGGATGATGGGCGGCGGGTTCGGCGGCTGCGTGCTCGCGCTGGTGCCCGAGCCGGCCAGCGGCCCGGTCAGCGGCGCGGTCAGCGAGGCGTACGCACGGCACGGCTGGACGGCGCCGGAGTTCCTCGACGCCGTTCCCTCGGACCACGCCAGGCGGCTGGCGTAACCGGGGCTTGAGTTAGCCGCGATAGGGTCATGCCGGGATCAACGAGACAGCCAACCTGACGGAGGTACCTGTGCCGGTACGTGACGAGGCGGCGGCCATCGCGGGCGATATCGCGGAGCTGCGGCACGCGATCCACCGCGAGCCCGAGATCGGCCTGGACCTGCCGAAGACGCAGGCCAAGGTGCTCGATGCGCTGTCCGGGCTGCCGCTGGAGATCAGCACCGGCCGCGGCCTGTCCTCGGTGACCGCGGTGCTGCGCGGCGGCCGGCGCTCCGGGTCCGGCCCGGTCGTGCTGCTGCGCGGCGACATGGACGCGCTGCCGGTCACCGAGGAGACGCAGCTCCCGTACGCCTCGGCGATCCCCGGCGTGATGCACGCCTGCGGGCACGACCTGCACACCGCCATGCTGGCCGGCGCCGCCAGGCTCCTGTCGGCCCGGCAGGCCGAGCTGCCCGGCTCGGTAATCTTCATGTTCCAGCCCGGCGAGGAAGGCTACGCCGGCGCCAGGCAGATGATCCGCGAAGGCGTGCTGGAGGCGGCGGGCCCGCGTCCGGTCGCGGCCTACGGCCTGCACGTAACGTCCAACCGGCTGGCGTGCGGGGTGTTCTCCACCCGGCCGGGCCCGATGCTGGCCGCCGCCGACCAGATCACGGTCACCGTGCAGGGCCGCGGCGGCCACGCCTCCCAGCCGCATCTGGCCGCGGACCCGATCCCGGCCGCCTGCGAGATGGTGCTGGCCCTGCAGACCATGGTGACCAGGAAGTTCGACGTGTTCGACCCGGTGGTCATCACCGTTGGCAGCCTGCACGCAGGCACCATCGACAACGTGATCCCCGACCAGGCCAGGTTCCTGGCTACCGCGCGCTCCTACAGCGCCAGGTCGCGGAGCGCGCTGGCCGAGCTAGTGCCCGAGCTGGTCAGGGACATCGCCGCCGCGCATGGTCTGGGCGTGGACGTGGAGTACAAGGCGGAGTACCCGGTGACCGTCAACGACCCGGCCGAGGCGGCGTTTGCCGGGGAGACGATCGCGGCGGCGTTCGGCCCGGAGCGGGGCGAGACGGCCCAGTTTCCGATCACCGGCGCGGAGGACTTCTCCTTCGTGCTCGAGGAGGTACCCGGCGCGTTCGTGTTCCTCGGGGCGTGCCCGCCCGACCGGGACCCGGAGAGCGCGCCCACCAACCACTCCGCGGTCGCGACCTTCGACGACGCGGCCCTAGCCGACGGCACCGCCCTGTACGTCGAACTAGCCCTCCGCCGCCTCACCCAGGGCTAGGGGCCACGCCCCGGCCCTGAGCGGGGCCCCGGTTTACGTATGGTTGTGACACCGTAAACAGCCACACACGCCCGTGTGCAGGTTGCCACAACCATGCACTAGCTGCGGGTACGGGTGGGGCTGATGGGGTGGTTGGGCCGATTGGGGCGGACTTGAGGGCGACTGCGGGCGGGGATTAGAGGGTGGCTACGTCGGCTTGCTTGGCGCGGACGGCTTCGGCGGCGGCGCGGAGGCCTTCTAGCTCGGGCTCGGTCAGGTCACGCTCGACGATGCGGCGGACGCCGGTCTTGCCGATTTCAGCCTCGACGCCCAGGTAGACGCCGGAGATGCCGTACTCGCCGTCCACCCACGCGCACACCGGCATGATCGCGCCGGAATCCTCGGCCACCGCGCGGGCCATCCGGGCCGCCGCGGCCGAGGGGGCGTAGTACGCCGAGCCCGTCTTCAGCAGCGCGACGATCTCGCCACCGCCATTCCTGGTCCGGTTGACCAGCGCCTCGATCTCGTCGGCGGGCAGCAGGCTAGCCAGCGGCTGGCCGTTGACCGTGCAGGCCGAGGGCACCGGCACCATCGTGTCGCCGTGCGAGCCGAGGGTCAGCGTCCGCACCGCGCCGACCGGCACGGCCAGCTTCTCCGCCACGAAGTAGCTGAACCGGGCGGTGTCGAGCATGCCGGCCTGGCCCAGCACCCGGTGCGGCGGGAAGCCGGACACCTTGGCGGCCAGCGCGGTCATCTCGTCCAGCGGGTTGGACACCACGATCAGCACCGCGTCCGGCGCGAACTTGGCCACGTTCTCGACCACGCTGCGGACGATCTTGGCGTTGGTCTCGATCAGGTCCATCCGGCTCATGCCGGGCTTGCGCGGCAGGCCGGCGGTGACGATCACGATGTTCGACCCGGCGATCGCCTCGTAGCCCTCGCCCGCCGGACCCGTGGTCTGGCCGGTGACCTTGGTCTCGAAGCCCTCCACCGGCCGCGACTGGTTCATGTCCAGGGCCAGCCCCTCCGGCTTGCCCTCGACGATGTCGGTCAGCACCACCTCGTTGAAGATGTCGTACTCAGCCAGTCGCTGCGCGGTGGTCGAGCCGTAGAAACCCGCGCCGACGACGGTTACCTTGCCCGTGCGTGCCATTAAAGGAAACTCCTATTCGTGAATACGCGTCAGCGGGCATGGGACTCCTGCCACTGCCCGCTCCGAATTAAATGTTTAAACAGCCATGGCTTTGCGCAGGTTACGGTCGAGGGCCGCGAGGAAATCCTGCGTGCTGGCGAACGGGGTGTCTGGGCCGACGAGCAGGGCGAGGTCCTTGGTCATCTCGCCGTCCTCGATGGTCTGAACGCAGACCTCTTCCAGGGTCCGGGCGAACGCGGTGACCTCGGGGGTGTTGTCGAGGTTGCCGCGGTGTTCCAGCCCCCTGGTCCAGGCGAAGATCGACGCGACCGGGTTGGTCGAGGTGGGGTTGCCCTGCTGGTGCTGGCGGTAGTGCCTGGTCACGGTGCCGTGCGCGGCCTCGGCCTCGACCGTGCGGCCGT
>PMST01000087.1:0-5321 GCA_003168295.1 Actinomycetota bacterium | reverse complement strand
ACCATGTCATCGATCAGCCGGTGCTCATAGGTGATCCCGGCCGCCTCGAATTCCGCCTTGAATTCGGCCTCGAAGATCTCCGCGAAAAGGTCCTTGAAACGGCCGTCATAGGCCTTCAGGATCGTGTTCTTGGTGGACAGGTAGAGCGGGAACTTCCGGTTCAGTGCGTAGCGCATCGTGGCCCGGGCGAAATCGCGGATCGAGTTGTCGTAGTTGTACATCGCCATCGCGACGCCGCCGCCGGTGAACCGGGCGACTTCCATCTCGATGGGCTGGTTGCTGCCATCCTCGGGGACGTAGGTGATCGTTACCGTGCCGGGGCCTGGGACCACGAAGTCGCTGGCCTTGTACTGGTCGGCGTGCGCGTGCCGGCCGATGATGATGGGCTTGGTCCAGCTGGGCACCAGCCGGGGAATGTTCGAGATCACGATTGGCTCGCGGAAGATGACGCCGCCGAGGATGTTGCGGATGGTGCCGTTCGGCGACCGCCACATCTTCTTCAGCCCAAACTCGGTGACCCGGGCCTCATCCGGCGTGATCGTGGCGCATTTCACACCCACGCCGTGCCGCTGGATGGCGTGCGCCGCGTCGATCGTCACCTGNNTCATCGGTCGCGTCGCGGTGCTGCACGGACAGGTCGTAGTACTCGAGCTCGACATCCAGGTAGGGCAGAATCAGCTCGTCCTTGATGTACTGCCAGATGATCCTGGTCATCTCGTCCCCGTCGAGTTCGACGACGGGGTTCGCCACCTTGATCTTCGACATGTTTCTCCTTTATCGACAGCTGCTCATGGCAGCATCAGCGCGACCGCGAGCACCCCGGCGCCGAACACCGCGAAGGCCAGCACGTCGGACGTTTTCCCCCGGGTGGACAGCATCGCCGCGTAGCGCGGCGGCAGCACCAGCCGGGCCAGGCCCGCGGCCAGCAGCGAGCAGCCGATCAGGCCCGCGCCCCGGCCCGCGTCCCTGGCCGCTCCGAAGGCCAGGAACAGCCCGGCGGCCACCCCGGCCAGCGCGATCAGGTAGGGCACCAGGGCCAGCGGGCTCGGCCCGGAATCGGCCGGACGGACGGCCCGGTGCCCGCCGGTGCCCGTGGCGGGACCCGGTGGCCGGACAGGGCGGTCTCGCGGCGCCTGTCCCGTACTCGAGCCAGCCTTCGCCGGCCTATTCGCCATGCACGTGCCTCCCGGGTTTCCGCAGGAAGTTTACCGGCGCGAAGACGGGCAGTACTACGGTCTGACCCGGATGGCAGGTAATCTCACGGTAGGACCCGTGACACGGTGGGTAACCCGATGATGAGATACCTACTGTCGTCAATGGGAAAGGGGGGGTTTGCGTGGACACACCGTTCCTTCGTATCGAGGAGAGCGGCGAAGTCTTCCCGCTGCACGACGAGGTGACAACCGTCGGCCGCGGACAGGGGGCTAACATCCGTCTCGACGATCCCAGCGTCTCTCGGCTGCACGCCGAGCTGATCCGCCGCGGACCATACGTCTACGTCGTCGACCTCGGTTTATCACGAAACGGAACACTGGTTAACGGGCGTCCCGTCGCGCGCCGGGTCTTGGACGAGGGCGACGTGCTCAGCTTCGGCGCGGCCCGCGGCCGGATCGGCGGCATCCCGCCGGAGGAAATCGCCGCCGACGCCGAACTGCGCCGGTCGGCGGTGCCTGAGCTCACCCGCCGTGAGCTCGACGTGCTGACCTCGCTGTGCCGCCCCGCGCTGTCCGACGAGGCCTTCGCCACCCCCGCCACGGCCCACGAGATCGCCACCGACCTGGTGGTGACCGAGGCGGCCGTCAAGCAGCACCTGCTGAGGCTCTACCAGAAGTTCCGGATCCCCGAGGGCCCGAACCGGCGTACCAGGCTCGCGAACGAGGTCGTCGCGCTCGGCCTGGTCAAGCCGGTACCGCTGAAGCCGACGCCGACGCCGACGCCGTCGTCCTCGTCCTCGTCCGACTCGCCTTCACCGGCACCTTCGGCACCGCGCGCCGGCGAGATGTTAAGCGTGGGTGTGCCTCAGCAGCCAGCTGGCCGCCGAGGTGATCAGGCCGTGCAGCCCGGGCAGGTGCGGGGCCACCGCGGGCCAGTAGTACGGGGTCTGCGACGACGCGAACAACACGGCCGCGGCGGCCAGCCCCCACACCGCCAGCGCGGTCACCGCGGTGGACATCCGGTTCCGGGCTAGGACGCCTGCCATCCGGTTCAGCTGGCGCCGCGGCTTGCCCGATCCCGGGCCGATGCCGTACCAGGCCACCACGGCCGCGGCCGCGTACGCGCCCGCCCGGGGCATGTTCATGCTGTGCGTCGCCACCACCGTGCCCCCGTACACGGCCGCGGCGGCGATGAGCGCGAGCGGGGCCATCAGCGCCTCGACCAGCACCGCCCTGGCCACCGTGAGCGGCGCCGTGATCAGCACAAGCAGCAGGTCGCTGGCCCTGGGCCCACGCACAGACCGGCGCACCGCCAGCGTGCTCTGGGCCCGGTCCGCGGCCCGGAGCAGGGTAATCACGGCCAGCGAAAGGACCAGGCCGGCCACCGGAAGCACCACGGTCAGCGCCACGGCCGCGACCATGACGGCGAGGCCGGCCATCGTGTTCGGGCGGGTCGGGGGTTTGGCGGCCGGGCCGAACTGGCCTCGGGCCTGGGTGCCTTGAGGCTGCCAGGGCGGCTGGGGCTGCTGGGGCGGCTGCTGGGATGACTGAGGTTGCCAGGGGGCCTGGGGCTGCTGAGATTGCTGCGGTGCTTGGCCAGGGTGATTGGCCCGATTGGCTAGCTCCTGGTCCTGGCGCCATTGCTCCCGCTGGCGCTGGTATCGCTGCAGCTGGTCCTCGGGCCAGGGCGGCCTGGCGGACTTTCGGGGTTTCTTGGGAGCGGCCGCGGCATCCGCGGTGGGCGGCAAGGATGAGCCGGTGTAGTCGGCGGGCGGGCGGGGGCTGCCCGACGGCGGTTCCAGGGCGGCCGCCTGGGCGCTGAGCCAGCTGGCCGACGGGCGGTGGGCGGGATCCCGGGCCAGCGCGGCGGAGATGAGCGGTACCAGCGGGGCCGGGACACCCTCGAGATCGGCGCGGCCCGAGACGATCCGGTAGAAGATCGACTCGTAGGAACCGCCGCCGAACGGCAGGTGGCCAGTCGCCGCGAACGCCATCGTCGCGCCCCAGCAATGCACGTCCGACGCCGGACTGCTCGGCTGTCCCTCGATCACCTCGGGCGCCAGGTAGCCGGGCGTTCCCATAACCAGCCCGGTCTGGGTCAGCCGGGTGGCGTCGCCGGCCTGGGCGATGCCGAAGTCGATCACGACCGGGCGATCCTCGGCCAGCATCACGTTGCCCGGCTTCAGGTCGCGGTGCACCACGCCCGCCGCGTGGATCGCGGCCAGGGCCTCCGCCGTCCCGTACGCGAGCTTGCGCAGGCCAGGGCCGGGCAGCGGGCCGCGGTTGCGCACCATCTCATCCAGCGTGGGCCCGGCCACGAACCGCGTCACGATATAGGGGAACTCGCCGGTCACGTCGGCGTCGAGGACCTCGGCGACGTACGGGCTGCGGACCCGGCGCATGGTCTCGACCTCGCGACCCAGGCGGCGGCGGGCGTTCGGGTCCTCGATTCCCAGCGGCTGGAGCACCTTGACCGCCACCAGGCGACCCTGGCGATCGCGGGCGAGGTGAACCACCCCCATGCCGCCTTCCCCGAGGCGGTCCAGAAGGCGATACGGGCCGAGAGTACCCGGCAGTCGTTCCGTAGCAGGCATCGCGTCATCCAGAGTACGAAACGGATGCCACCTTGCACAGACAACGAGAAGTTGCCCTATTTGTCACGGGCAGTTGCGACGGGCGCGGCTTTGAGGCGGCGCGCACTAGAATCACGGTATCTCTACCTGTGGGGCTGACCGATGACTGAGCATGACGACGCGCTTGCGCTTCCCGATGACGCGCTCTCGCTGGATATGGTCACCGCCGCGCTGCGCGCCGACAGCACAGACGTGGCCATCTACGCTCGGGTGCTGGCGCAGTCCCTGGGCGAGGCCCTGCCGGACGACCTGGTATCGGTGGAGCGGGACCGGACCATGTCCGACCGGATGCGCGGGCGCCCCGGCGAGATCTCCAAGATCGTGGCCAAGCTCGGCGAGCAGCAGATGACGCTGGCCGTGCGTAACGGCCAGCCGTCCGCGGAGATCTGCCGCGCAGTGCGCGGCGTGGTCCTGTCCCGGCAGACGGTGCCGATCGGCGAATGGGCCGCCGCCCTGGCCAGCGCCCTGGTCGCCTACGCCGGCCAGAACGCCCAAGCCGCCCAGGCCCTCCGCAAGCTGGTCGCCGGAAGCTGATTTTCAAGGATCGCGGATCGGAGCTTCCCCCATGACCGGGGTAACGATCCACGATGCCGGGCGGCCGGGTTAGCGGCCGGCGGGGCGGGTTAGCGGGCGGTGGGGGCGGGTTAGCGGCCGGTGAAGGTGGCTTTGCCTGGGCCGTTTTCTAGGAAGCTCTTCATGCCGGCTTTCTGGTCTTCGGTGCTGAACAGGGCGGCGAACTGGACGCGCTCGATCTCCAGGCCGGTGGCCAGGTCCACGTCCAGGCCGTGGTCGATGGCCTGCTTGGCCGCCCGCAGGGCCAGGGCGGGCCCGGCCGCGTACCGCTGCACCAGGCCGCGGGCCGCCTCGTACACGCCATCGTCGGGTACGACCAGGTCGGCCAGGCCGATGGCGTGCGCCTCCGCGGCCTTGACCATCCGGCCGCTGAAGATGAGGTCCTTGGCCTTGGCCGGTCCGACCAGGCGGGGCAGCCGCTGCGTGCCGCCGGCGCCGGGGATGATGCCGAGCAGGATCTCGGGCTGGCCGAACCGGGCGCTCTCCCCCGCGACCCGGAAGTCGGCGGCGAGCGCGAGCTCGAGGCCGCCGCCGAGGGCGTACCCGGTGATCGCGGCGACCACCGGCTTGGGTATGCCGGCGACCCGCGACATGACGGCCTGCAGCTGGCCAGCGCTGGTGGTCATCGCGGCATAGTTCGCCTCGGCCATCTCCTTGATGTCGGCGCCCGCCGCGAAGACCCGCTCGCCGCCGTAGAGGATGACCGCGCGGACCTCGTCGTCGGCCGATACCTGCGCCGCCGCCGCCGCGATCTCGTCCTGGACCTGCGCGTTGAGCGCGTTCATCGGCGGGCGGCTGAGACGGATTGTGGCGACCGCCTCATTGGTCTCGACCTCTACGAAATCAGCCATCCCGCCAGTATCGCGCACCACGGTCAGGCCGCTGGCGCCCTGCCCGCGTCCCGGGCGCCGGGTGGCGCCGCAGCGCCGCGAGGCGCCCCAGTACCGCGAGGCGCCGCAGT
>PMST01000440.1 GCA_003168295.1 Actinomycetota bacterium | reverse complement strand
CCTGGCGCTCGGCCACGATCGGCGTCGAGGGCGCCGACTCCTACACCGCCTTCGGCTACGCCAACCCGACCCGCCGGGTACTCGCAGGCGTCCTGGACACCCGCTCCGAAGTACGGCAGATCATGCTGGAGGAAAACGGCAGCGACGACGGCGCTGGCCCCCCGGACCGGCCCGACCCGGAGGAGACCGGACAAGCCGCGCACCTGCAGTACGCCTCCGACGTCATCGAGGTAGTGGAGGCCTACCTGTACCGCCCCGCGCTCCGGGCGTTCATGTCGGTCGTGGCGGTCGCGAAACGGCTCCAGTCCGGCCGCCTCGACGCCTACCTGCTGTACATGCTCATCGCCCTGATCGCCGTCATCGCCGTGGTCACGGCCCTGGCCTGAGCGGACGGAGGGCCGGGACTTGAAACCACGAAAATGGGCAGCGCTCCGGGCATCCCGCAGCGGGCCTGGCCGTTGGTACATTCGCGGTGCCGATGCTTCACTAAATAGAGCGATGAGGCTCGCTTACCGCGGGTTTGCCGCTGATGGCCTCTACCCGACCGGAACGGTGCGGATGGAGGCTGGGCATGCGTAGCGAGCCATCGATTGAGTTGATTGAGGAGTGGGAGCAGACCCTAGGTGCGGATCTGCTTCACCATCTGATCCCCGCCGCGCGGCTTCCCGGGATGCGGCAACCTCCTGATGTGAACGAGCTTCCGGCGGGCGCGCAGGCGACCCTGGCCGACGGCATCGGACGTCACGGCCTGGAGGACTTGCTGATTGTGCCTCCTGCCGAGCGGACCTACGGTTGGCAGCGGCGCCGCTGCATTTACGCTCCGCCGTGCGTTCTAGGGCTAGGTGAGCGGGCCGTGGCACTGTGGGTGCAGGCCTTGCCTGCGCCGGGCATCCGTGCCCTGGTGCCGCTCAACGAGATTGCCGCGATCGCCCAGCAGGCCAGCGGAACACGGCGACGGCTCCTGGTCACAGGCCGCACAGGCCGGCTGCCGGTACGGTATGACGCGGCGAACGACCTCTTCATGGACGCCTGGACACGCCGCTTGCGCAGGGGTGCCGCAGGGGAGCCAGCGCCAGTTCCAGCCGATTATCCCGGTATCCGCGACGATCGATGGCGTACCTTTGAGCCGGCCACCTTGGGGCTAGATCCGGACGACGACGTGGTGATAGCAGGGCGGCCTGGGCGCAGGGCATGCTTGCTCGCCGTCACCCCGCGCGAGCTCGTCATCCTGCGTTCCGCGCCCTCGGCGAATCCGCCCGGTCGCCGCGCCGAGTCGCTGTATGTCCCGCGCCGCGCCATCGAGAATGCCCGCATCCGGTCGGGGTCGCTCCTGCTGCGCAGTGCCGGGGTGGACCTCCGCATAGGGCTGAGATCCAGGAAAGCCGTCGCGGCCGCCTCGGCATGGCTGGAGCAGGTGCTCAACGATGATGACCGCAGCGACACGGGGCAGCTGTAGCAGGCTGAGGTGGGTTCAGTCGGGTAGCGTTCTGGGGAGCCCGAAGATGCCCAGCGCGCTGTTGTCGGGGAACCCGGTCACGACGCTGATCTGGCTGCCGGCGAGGGTGAGCACGAGTATCCCGCTGGCGTGAGCGATCCGGGCCTGCGGGTCGCGGATGTAGAGGCCGAATGCGGGCTGGCCGTTGGCCCGGGTCGGCACGAGGCGGGCCGAGCGGCCGGGCCGGAATGCGGTTGCGGCCCAGAACCGGGCGGCCAGCTCGCGGCCCTGATACCGCAGCGGTACGGGCGGCATGATCAGCCAGGCGTCCTCGGTGAGCAAGGCGACGATCTCATGCACGTCACCTGCTTCGTAGGCTTGGGTGAACTGCTGCACGAGCGCCCGCTCCCGCGCAGAACCAGGCGGCGGCGGTTCAGTGTCGGCTGACCGTGTGCGCCGGTACTGTAGGGCGGCCCGGGCGCGCTTGAGGGCACTGGTCACCGACTCCTCGGTGCAGTCCAGGATGCCCGCGGCCTCGCTCGCCCGGAAGCCCAGGACGTCCCGCAAGATCAGCGCGGCGCGCTGCCGTGGCGGCAGCAGCTGCAGGGCCGTGACAAAGGCCACCGAAATCGCTTCGCTGGCTTCGTACCGCGCCTCGGGGCCGGGCGCGGTGTCGGCGAGGCCCTCCAGCAGGACGTCGGGGTAGGGCTCCAGCCAGGCCACCTCGCCGAGCCGGGTGGGCTCGGGCAGCTCGACCCCGGGCGGCGGCCAGTCCATCGGCGGTCGCCTGCTCGCCGAGCGCAGCGCGTTCAGGCAGCGCCTGGTGGCGATCTGGAACAGCCAGACACGTACCGAGGATCGGCCCTCGAACCCGGCCAGGCCCCGCCAGGCCGCCAGCAGGGTCTCCTGGAGCGCGTCCTCCGCGTCGAGGGCCGAGCCGAGGATCCGGTAACAGTGCACCTGCAGCTCGCGCCGGTGGGGACCGACGAGTTCGCCGAACGCCTGCTCGTCGCCGACCCGGGCCCGGTCAATCAGGTCCGTGCTCACCGAACCACTCCTTTACAGCTTCGCCCACTGTTTCTCCCACAGCTCCTAGTAGTACCGACACCGCCCTGCCCCGAAACTGGGCGGCGCCGGCAGCCGCCAACTCCGGCTGGCAGCCGGTGTCTACATCACTAGCAGCACAACACCAACACGAACAGAAGGGGCTGGCCTTGTCAGACAACATCGAGATCATCACCCGCTTCGAGCACGCGTTTCGCGCGGCCGACCAGGCGACGATCGACGAGCTCTGCGACCCGGACCTGGTGAACCATAATCCAGCGCCCGGCGAAGATCCGACGCTGGCCGGCTTCAAGCAGAAGGTCGCGGGCTTCAAGGCGAGCTTCCCTGACCTGAAGGAGGACCTGCAGGACATCATGGCCAGCGGGGACACCGTCGCCACCCGGTGGGTCGTGACCGGTTCTCAGCAGCAGGAGCTGATGGGGATCCCCGCCTCCGGCCAGACGATCAGGGTCGAGGGCATGAACTTCTACCGCCTCAAGGACGGTCGCGTGACCGACATCTGGACGCAGTTCGACGGCGTCGCCCTGATGCAGCAACTCGGCGCCATCCCGGCCTGACGCTCGGCTCAGCTCCCAGGCGTACCGAACGCGCCGGGAGGGCGCCGGGTGCCCGCGAAACGGACACGCCGATGATGTCCGTCTGAAACATTGAGGAAGGACGCGAATGGCCGTCAACAACCCGGAGACCACTCATGCCGTCAGGCCGCAACTTGGCTGGGTTCTTGGCCTGACCTCGACCGCCTATTTCATGGTCGTTCTCGACTCGGTCGTAGTTATCACGGCGCTGCCCCGAATGCAGCGCGACCTTCACGTCGGCCTCGCGTCGCTCCAATGGACGCTCACCGCGTACAACATCGCCTTCGCCGCCGGCATCACCACCGCGGCCGCTGTCGGTGACCGCTTCGGCCGCCGCCGGATCTTCAATATCGGCCTGGCTCTGTTCACCGTCGCTTCGGCGGTGTGCGCGCTCGCTCCGAACGCCTCCGAGCTGATCGCCGCCCGCACCGTGCAGGGCCTGGGCGGCGCGATCGTCCTCCCTCTCAGCCTCACGATCCTGACGACGGCTTTCCCCGCCGAGCGACGAGGGATGATCGTCGGCATCTACGGCGGACTCGCCGGTCTGGCCGTCGCCATGGGGCCGATCGTCGGCGGCGCGGTCACCCAGGGCATCGACTGGCACTGGATCTTCTGGATCAACGTGCCGATCGGAGCCGTCGCCCTGCCCCTCGCGATGCGACTGCTGCCCGACAGCTACGGCGCCCCGGAGCGGCTCGACCTGCTTGGCGTCACACTCCTAACCGGCGGTGTCGTGGCCGTTGTCTGGGCCTTGGTTCGGGTGAACCAGTCGGGCTGGGAGAGCGCCGAGATCGTCAGCTGCCTAGTTTCCGGCGCCGTCCTGCTGCTCGCCTTTGCCTTCTGGGAACAGCGCGTCAGCGAACCGATGGTGCCACTGCGCCTGTTTCGCAGCCGCGCGTTCGCGATTGGCAACGCGACGACCTTCCTCATGACGGGCGCGATCTTCGCCGCCGGCTTCCTCGTCACCCAGGAGTTCCAGCTCGCCCGCGGCTACTCACCAGTCTCGGCCGGTGTACGCCTGCTCCCCTTCTTCGCCACACCGATGTTCATCTCACCGATCGCGGGCGCCGTCTCCGACCGCATCGGCCGCCGGCCCGTCATGGTGACCGGGCTCTTCTTGCAGGGCGCCGGGTTTGTCTGGGTCGCCCTCAGGGGCTCGCTTTCGACGAACTGGGTCGAGCTGGACATCGCCCTCCTGATCGCAGGCGTCGGCGTCTCGATGGCGCTGCCCACCGTGCCCACCGCCGTGCTGAACGCCGTCGCCCCGCACGAGCTGGGCAAAGCATCAGGAATCAACTACATGATGCAGCGCTTCGGAGCCGTCTTCGCGATCGCCGTCGCCAGCGCGGTGTTTGCCGCCCACGGACACCTCGGCACGCCCGCAGGCGTTACCGACGGCTTTAAGCCTGCGCTCGCCGTCTGTGCCGGCTTCGCGCTACTGGCCGCGCTCAGCGCGCTCACCATCACACCGCCAAGAACACAGCACGCCCCCGCCCTCGACCCCGCCGGCGGACCGCGGATCCGAAAGGAGCAAGGCGCCCGCGGGTGAACCTCTGCCGACACAAGCCACGATCAGCCTGTGATCGCTCGCGCCGACGGTGGTACCGGTTCGCCATCCTTGACATCAGTCCCGTTGGCTGATCCATAGCGATACGTGGGCGGGTTCCAGGGCCTGACGCACGACACCGGCCAGGTCATCACGGACCGAGTCCAGATCGACCGTGTCTTGCAGCCGGGCCGCGAACGCGGCCACGGTATGGTCGGCGTCGTACCGGGCCCGGTTGAATCGGCGGTCTACCATCTTTTGCACCCGCCGCCGCAGCGGGTTGAACAGGGCCGCCGCCGTCAGCGTCGCGGCCGCCACCTCCACCGGCGAGGAAAACGACGCCGCCCCGGCCAGTGCCACCACTACGGCGTACACCCCGACGAGCAGCCCCGTCACGATCGCATACGCCAGGGTCCGGGAGATGATCCGGTCGATGTCATACAGCCGGTACTTCAAGATCGCGACACCCATGCTGAGCGGCAGCGCGAGAACCGCGACAGTGCCGATGCCGCCCACGATGTGCAGAACCTTGGACGGGCTGCCCGACAGCGGGACTCCGAGCCCGCCGCCGACAAGCGCCACCGCCGACCCTCCGACCAGCCATTTCAGCTGCAGCCTTCGTTCACCTGAGGAGCGCCGGTAGCTGATCGCCTGGCCCACGAAGGTTGCCAGCCAGAACACCAGCAGCACCGGGAAAAACACACGTTGCACTGCGCCCCACCAGGCCGCGGAACCCGTCGGATCGTCCAAGGCCAGGAGGTTCCCGCCGGAATCCACGTGGACGTTATGCCCGATAATGGCACCGGCCGAGATAATGACGGTCCCCGCGATCCACGCGGCAGCCACGCCGAGATAGGCCCACAGCACCCAACGCCAGTGCGGTGACGGCAGCCGGCCGTCCGGGAAAAGCAGGACAGTCAGGCCGAACAGCGCGATCGCCGGTGCCCAGCCGGGCTGCAGCAGCACTCCGACCCAGCCCAGCGGCAGGCCACCATGACGGAGCCGGTAGTCGGCCACGACGTAGGATCCGGCGTCGCCGCTGAGGACCAGGAAGGCCACCGCGCCGAGCATGACCCAGCCCAGTGGGTTGTGCGGCCGCCGCCAGGCCACGACGAAGCCCACTACCGCGAAAACCGGGCCCAGCACGAAGGTTGCGCCCCCTGCGCCAACGTTCTGGCGGGCGAGGATGCCGAACGGGACTGCGGCGGCCGTCAGCGCCAGCACCAGGCCGCCGAGCAGCGCCGCGCCGGCAGGCGATGCCAGCCGAAAGGCAAAACGGCGGCCCGCGACTTCCCCTGTCGCCGGCGCCGGCCCGCTTGCTGCCTGTCTCATCCCCACGAAGCGCAACGCTACGTCCGGACCGTTCCGTGAACGTTACGGCTCGTATAGCGGGAGCAACTATCCACGTCGACCACCGCGGCTCGCACGCGCAGAGCCCAGCCGCGCGGGCACTGTCCAGGATCCGTCGCGCAACTGCCGAGCCGCCCCGGCTTGAAGTCTCGATAGATAACCGTTATCCTTTAGCTAACCGTTAGATTGGATGGCGATGCAGCAAGAGGTCCTGCTCGCAATGCTTGCGAAAGAACCGTCATACGGCTACCAGCTGCGGGCACGCCTGGACCGCGCGCTTGGCCCCCTCGGCGAGGCTATGAATGCCGGCCAGATCTATGTCACTTTGGGCAGGCTTGAGAAGGCCGGGCTGGTGGGTTCGGAGCGGGCATCGGGACTGCCTGAGCGCCCTGATCGCAAGGTGTACTCGCTGACGGCCGCGGGCCAGAGCAGGGTAGCCGAGTGGGTTAGCGAGGTGAGCTGGCCGAAGCCTGATCTGGCGGAATTTCATCTCAAGCTGATCGCGGCGGCTGCCGCGGGACTGGCTGATCCGATCAGCATTGTTGACGCGCAGCGGCGGGAACTATTGCGCCGCCTGCGCGACGCGCAGCGCGCAGTCATGGCTGAGCAGGGCCAATCGGACTCGGCGCTTCTGCTTGAGGGCATCGTTCTTCGTCTGCAGGCAGACCTGGGCTGGCTGGAGACATGTGAACAAACCTGGACCGTTCGGAGAGGCGAATCATGAACGACACCAGCGAGCCTGTATTGCGGGCCCGCGGGCTGTGCAAGGTTTACGGCAGGGACGAGAGCCTGGTTCGCGCTGTCGATGGGATCGACCTTGACGTCGCCGCAGGTGAGACGCTGGCTGTGATGGGCCGGAGCGGCTGCGGAAAGTCGACGCTGCTGCATCTGCTGGGCGGCCTGGACCGGCCATCGGCTGGAGAGATCTGGCTGGCCGGGGAGCGGCTCGACCAGATGGGAGAACGGGCCCTGGCTCGGCTGCGCCGTAGCGCCGTTGGTTTCGTGTTCCAGGCGTTTCACTTGATGGACGAGCTGACCGCCGCAGAGAATATTGAGCTGCCCATGCTGCTGAACGGGCGCTCGCCCCGCGCGGCGCGCCGGCGGGCTGAGGACCTGCTGACGCAGGTTGGACTGACCGACCGGGCCGCGTTCCTGCCTGCGGCGCTATCCGGGGGCCAGCGCCAGCGCGCCGCGGTAGCTCGCGCGCTAGCTAACGAGCCGCTCATCGTCCTGGCCGATGAGCCCACCGGCAACCTTGACAGCGCCGCGACCTTGGAGATGCTGCGCCTGTTCGAGAGCCTGCATGCAGCGGGACAGACGCTGGTGATCGTGACCCATGACGCGCGGATCGCGGCCACCGCCGATCGGCTGATTTCAATGCGCGACGGTGCGTTCGCGGATGAGACCCGGCTGGCCGGCGGCAACACTGGCCGTCTCGCCGACCTTGCCGGACTGGACGGCTGAGCGGATGGGCCAGATCCTGCTCGTGGGTCGGCTCGCGTCGCGGGACCTGCGCCGCCGACCGGCGCAGACCTTGCTCCTCCTGCTTGTGATCACGGCGGCCATGGCCACTCTTACGCTCGGCCTCGTCCTGCACGGGGTAACCAGCAAGCCCTACCAGCAGACCAGGAAGGCTACTGCCGGGCCAGACGTGGTCGCGAGCAGCGTGGGCTTTACCAGGCAGTCCAACCAGCCCTCCGCGAGCGCTCCCGCTAGATTCGCTGCGCTGGCTGACGCGCCTGGTGTCATTGCGCACAGCGGACCGTACCCGGTCGCATGGCCCGTACTGCGCGCCAACGGTATTACCGCTGATGTCATGGCTGAAGGACGAGACCCGGCAACGGCTCCGGTTGACCAGCCAGAGGTCATTCAGGGCACCTGGGTCCGTGGCGGCGGGGTGGTCATGGAACGAGCTTTTGCTGACGCCCTCGGAGTTCACGTCGGCGACCATGTCACTTTGGGCGGGCGGCGATTCCCGGTGATCGGGATAGCAGTGACAGCCGCGATCCCGGTCTTCTCTCAGGTGTGCTTCTACGGCGGCTGCAGTGGCCCGCCTGGCAAGCCCCTCTCTTTCGACACCGGCCTTGTCTGGGTCACGCAGGCGACAGCGCACAGTCTGGCGTCGCCCGGTAACCCGCTGACCTACTACCTGAACCTGCGGCTCAGCGATCGGGCAGCGGCTCCGGCATTTGCCGCCGAGCATCAGCCGCCACCCGGGCCGGGCCCATCGCCACTGACAGCGTGGCAAAGCCTTCAGGATGCCGCGGGCACGCTGGTAGCACAAGAGCAGCAGGTCCTGATGCCCGCCAGCTGGCTGCTGGCTCTGCTCGCACTAGCGAGCGTCGCCGTGGTTGCCGGAGGACGGATGGCTGAGCAGGAAAAACGAGTGGGCCTGTTGAAGGCGGCCGGCGGTACCCCGCCCCTGGCAGCTGCCGTCCTCCTCGCCGAGCACCTGGTTATCGCGATCGTGGCCGCTGGTGCCGGTCTAGCTGGCGGATGGCTGGCGGCTCCGCTGCTCACCAGCCCGGGAGCCTCCCTGGTTGGCAGCCCGAGCGTGCCTCCACTCAGCTGGCCCAATATCTTGCTCGTGACAGCCGCCGCGATTACGGTAGCGGGCGCCTCCACGCTCGTCCCCGCCTTGCGGGCCGCGCGGATCAGCACGGTGGCGGCCCTGGCCGGAACCGCCCGGCCGCCGCGCCGTCGTCAGTGGCTGATTAAGTTCTCGGCCAGGCTCCCGGTGCCCCTGCTCCTCGGCCTGCGCCTGGCAACCAGGCAGCCACGGCGTTTCCTGCTGAGCACCGCCAGCTTCACGGTCACCGCCACCACCATCGTGGCCGTCCTGATCTATCACGCGACCATCAACACAGACGCAAGACTCTCAGGGCCGTTCGCCGGAGCACCGGACCCTGGGAACGCCAGAGTAAGCGAGGTCCTGCTCGTCATAACGATCGTCATGATCATCCTGGCCGCCGCCAACGCGATCTTCACGACCTGGGCAACCGTGCTGGACGCACGGCGTTTCTCAGCGATCGTACGTGCCATCGGTGCTACCCCGCCGCAGATCTTCACCGGGCTGGTGGCCGCCCAGCTACTGCCCGCGCTGATCGGCGCCGTTCTCGGCATCCCGGCGGGCGAGGCTCTCTACGCAGCTGTACAGAATGGCGGCCGGCACGGCAGCCCGCCCGCCTGGTGGCTGCTAGCAATGATCGCGGCCATACTTCTCACGGTCACCGGACTCACAGCCATCCCCGCCCGCCTCGGCGGTCGGGTCCCCGTAGCCGAGATCCTGCAGGCCGAATTCGCTTAACCTCGGGACTGCCGCCGACCGCAAAGTCCATCGGGAAATGCAGTGGCCGGGCTCTAGCCATCAAGCCTAGACGTGCGGCGGAACCCCCATGTCACATGCCAAGTCCGAACACCGACCGGCGCGGCGGCTCACGATCGAGGCGGCGGTCAGACTCTGAGGTTCGGTCAGCCACCCTCGGTGGTCCGGGCCGGACGCCATCCGGGAAACCGTCAAAAAGTACTTAATGCCAAAAAAAGGGGCGTATCCGGGAGCCGCTGCTACCAGATCTGGCCGGCACGATGGCCTCCTGTGCCGACTCCTGCCCGGCTCCTGTCGGCACAACGGGCCATCATGCCGGCTGGAAGTCTCCTTTAGAAGCAAGGATTTGGAACTCGTGTGCTAGTAGGTGCGTGTGAGACTCGGGAACCCCGCCATCCTGCACGCGCAGCGCTCGACCGGGGGCACTGTGCGGATCTGGTGGACCCCAGTGCTTCATGCCAACTGGTGAACACGTCAGATCCACGCGAAGGCTGACCATCGAAGCGACGATAAAGCTCAACGCCTAGCGGGATCCCAGCCGGCCCGTTCCGCCGCTTGGCGCTCGCGGCGACGCCGCGCATCCTCGATCCCGTGGCAGACAGCCAGGCGGATAATCCAGTAGAAGACGAACAGTGCGACCACCGATGACACGGCAGCTAGTAGCGGAAATAGCAAGTGCCAGAAGATGACGATTCCTCCGATCACCGACGAGCACGTAAGTTAGCGCCCTCAAGTCTTCGCGTATGCGACACCTGTCCGCAACCACCGCGACGAAAGTGCTCAAAACCCTGATGGACGCCACCGGACGGTTACGTGGCACAGCGAGCGTACGATGACCCCGCAGCGCCCCATTTGTCAGCGAGCATAGCGCGACGGCAAAGCTTATCCCGCCGGACTCGCATAAGCGCCTGTCAGCGCGCAAAGGACCAGTTGGCCCACAGGCCTCCCGCCCGTGGCTACCGCTGCTGCCAGGGGCCCCTGTCGTCCGTGCACTGTGCGGATCTAGTACATCCCCGCGCCGCATGCCACGTGCGATAACTCCGACCCGCGGCGGCTGACCATCGAGGCCACGATGCCGCT
>PMST01000415.1 GCA_003168295.1 Actinomycetota bacterium | reverse complement strand
AACGACATGCGGATGCTGGTCTCGGACATGGCAGGCCGCGCGTCGGTCGAGCTGAAGGGCCGTGAGCTCGGCTACGACCTGTCCGGCGACAAGGCGGCCATCGGCCGGGTCACCGACCGGGTCAAGGACCTGGAGGCCCGCGGCTACACCTTCGAGGCCGCCGACGCCTCGTTCGAGCTGCTGCTCCGCGACGAGCTCGGTCAGCGGCACGAGTACTTCGCGGTCGAGTCCTGGCGGGTCATCGTCGAGCGCCACCCGGACGGCCGGATGACCAGCGAGGCGACNNGCCGCGCTCGAGCAGATCTACCCCGAACTCGCCCGCCTCGAGCTCACCGACTACAAGGTGCGCATCCTGGCCGGCACCCACGGCACCGGCGCGGTCACCCGGGTCCTGATCGAGTCCGGCGACGGCAGCGGCAGCGGCGAGACCTGGAGCACGGTCGGCGTCGACGAGAACATCATCGCCGCCTCCTGGCACGCCCTGGAGGAGGCCGTCACCTACTGCCTCCTCCGCTCCGGCCGCGAGCCCAGCTAACCCGTCACATCGTGTGTCGCCACACCCCCGATAGGGGTACTGGCGACACACGATGAGCACAGGGCTCAAACCCCGGCGGGCACCTTGTCCAGGAAGCCGTAGACGGCACCGATCTGGCCGCTGGGGCCCAGGACGGCGACGTCGAAGCCGATCACCAGCGGCTCGCCGCCGGCCGGCCCCAGGTGCCAGCTGAACCTGGCCTGCTGGTGGTTGGCGTCGACCGGGCCGCCGAGGCTGAACTCCAGGCCGGGGAACTGCTGCTGCGCGGCGGCGATGACCGCGTCGATGGCCTCGCGCCCGCGCACGTCGGCGAGCGGGTCGGTGTAGCTGCCGTCGGCCGCCCACACCGAGTCGATGAGCGCCCGCCGCTGCCCCGGGTCCGCCTCGTTCCAGGCGGCGATGTAGCGCTCGATAATTTCCTGCATCAGGTTTCCCTCCAAAGTCACGAAACAGAACAGAACACCCCCGATCCTGCCCACCCCAGGTAGCCACGGCAATTACCTCCGAGGTAATGCCGCCACCGACCAAACCCGGCTACGCTCAGAAAACCATGGATAAGCACGCCGGCCCCCTGCTGCGCGAGTGGCGGCAGCGCCGCCGGCTCAGCCAGCTGGATCTCGCCATCGCGGCGAACGTCTCCTCACGGCACCTGAGCTTCGTCGAGACCGGCCGCTCCCGGCCGACCAGCGAGATGATCCTGCACCTGGCCGAGCATCTCGACGTTCCGCTGCGGGACCGCAACGCGCTGCTGCTGGCCGGCGGCTACGCCCCCGCCTACCCCGAACGCGGCCTGGCCGGGCCCGAGCTCACCGCGGTCCGCCACGCCCTGCAACGCGTGCTGGCGGGCCACGAGCCGTACCCGGCCGTGGTGGTGAACCGCTGGTGGGAGCTCGTCGACGCCAACGCGGCCATCGAGATATTCACCAAGACCGCGGCCCCGGAGCTCCTCCAACCGCCGGTCAACGTGCTGCGGCTGAGCCTGCACCCGGACGGCATGGCCCCGCGCATCGTGAACCTGCCGCAGTGGCGGGCCCACCTGCTGGCCCGGCTGCACCGCCAGGCCCAGGCCACCGGCGACCCCAGGCTGGCCGGACTGCACGACGAGCTCGCCGCCTACCCAGGCGGCGAGGCCGGCCGCCCGCCCGCCACCGACGTCGTGGTCCCGCTCCGCTACCGCGCCGGCAACACCGAACTCTCCTTCCTCTCCATCAGCGCCGTCGTCGGCACCCCGATGGACATCACCGTCTCCGAGCTGGCCATCGAGTCTTTCTACCCCGCGGACGAGACCACGGCCGCAGCCCTAGACCGACCAAGAAGATCTTTTTTACCGACGATCGGTGCCGCCCGCCCACGCCATCCCCCCACTGTCCGCTGGTCGTCGCGACGAGTGTGACCACCGTCCGTTCGGCTTAATTGAACGACCCCGGGCCGCAGCAGGCCGGTCAGGGATTTACGGTAGGGGCATGGACGACAAGGAGATCATGGCGAACATCGACCAGCTGATCGAGACCGAGCACCGGCTCCGTCAGCAGCTCGCCTCCGGTGAACTGAGCGCTCCGGAGGAGCACGAGCGGCTGCGTTCCGCCGAAGTGGCGCTGGATCAGTGCTGGGATCTGCTCCGGCAGCGGCGGGCGCGGCGCGAGTTCGGCGAGAGCCCGGACGCGGCGGCGGCCCGGCCGGCCAGCGAGGTCGAGGGCTACCAGCAGTAGGACCGGCGGCAGGGCACCAGCCGGCCATGGGTCAAGGTGAGGAGTGGCGTGCGCATCGCGAGATTCGCCAAGGGTGACGGAGTCGCGTACGGGGTGGTGGAAGGCGAGCCGCAGGGCGGTCAGCCCGGCACCGGGGGCGCGACGGACCTGGGGCTGACGATCGCGGAACTGTACGGGCACCCGTTCGGGATCGACCCGGGCGGGGTCCGGCTGACCGGGAACAGATACCCGCTGGCCGAGGTCAGGCTGNNTGGCCCCGGTGCTGCCGAGCAAGGTCGTGGCCGTGGACCGGAACTACCCGCCGGAGCCGGACGGCCCGGAGCGCGATGGCCAGGCGCCCCCCGAGCTGGTGCTGTTCCTCAAGCCTTCCACCTCGGTAACCGGGCCAGGCGACGCGATCAAGTACCCGGTGAAGCTCACCGAGCGGGTCGACTTCGAGGGCGAGCTCGCGGTCATCATCGGCCGGCTGTGCCGCCAGGTGCCGCCGGAGCGCGCCGATGAGGTGATTTTCGGCTACACCTGCGCCAATGACGTCACCGCGCGGGACCTGCAGGCCAGGGACGGGCAGTGGACCCGGGCCAAGGGCTTCGACACGTTCTGCCCGCTCGGGCCCTGGATGGAGACCGGCACGAACCCCGCCGACCTGGCCCTNNATCGAGAGTATCGGGACGCTCACTAACCGGGTGGTTATCGGCGACTGAACGATCGCGATTAATCGTGACCAGCACGACGTTCGTCAGTAAAAAGTGATCTCTAGTGCAAGTCGTCACCATTAGCTTAGGATTAGCGTTCGGAGCTGGCGCATGCACGCCATGAGCCGGGGGGACTGGCCGCAGCCGAGGAAGGCTGATCCTGCCTAGCGGCCGATTCCGTCACGTTCGCGGAAGGGCGGCAGTCGATGGGTGGGGGCTACTTTCCGAATTCCGGCCAGCAGCATCCGGGCCAGCAGTACCCAGGGCAGCAGTACCCGGGCCAGCAGTACCCGGGCCACCAGTACCCGGGGCAGCAATATCCGGCGCAGCAGGCCGGCGGGCCATTTCCCGAGTATTCCTTCTCGTCGCTGGTGCCGGTGCGGCACTGGGTCCGTGACCCCGCGCTGCGCAGCTGGCCGGTGCTGCTGCTGGTCGCCCTGGTCTGCGTGCCGCCGATCGCGCTGGTCCTGCTGAACAACGCCACCGAATCCACCATTCACGCCATCGCCTGGATCTTCGCCGCCTACTTCGCCGTGGCCTGGCTGCTGCTGCTCGGCGTTATCGTCCGCCCGCAGCATGTCACCAGGGCGATGCTGGGCGCTATCGCCGTGATCGGCATCGTCACCCAGGCGCCCATCGCGATATTCCTGGAGACCAGGCTGCACGCCGGGACCGGGAGCCTGCTCGACATCTTCACCATCGGGCTTCCTGAAGAGCTGGCTAAGGCCATCCCGATCGTGGCGGTGGCCCTGATCTGGCGGCAGAAGTGGCAGGAGCAGGCCCCCCGGGATTACCTCTTCCTCGGGGCCGTGAGCGGGCTGGTCTTCGGGGCGGCCGAAGCCGTGCACTATTTCATCGACGTGCTCGGCTCGCTGTCGGGAAACGCCAATGGGATCTTGCTGCAGGGCCTGACCATTCAGTACATCTGGCGGTTCCTCACCGACCCGATCGACCACGCCACCTGGGCCGGCATTACCGGGTATTTCATCGGCCTGGCCGTCACCGGGCAGACCAGGAAGTACTCCATCGGCCTGATCGGGATCGGCATCGCGGCGGTCCTGCACGGCCTCAACGACTGGAATCCGATCAACAGCCATCCCGCCTGGGTCCTGGTGACCCTGATCAGCGTGCTGCTGTTCCTCGGCTACGCCCGGGCCGGAGCCCTGCTCCCGCCGGCCTTCGCGGCCGCCGCCGTCCCGAGTGCCCCGGTGCCCGCCGCCGGATGGGACCCGCGAACCTCCGGACCCGCGGGTCCGGGAGTTCAGCCCGGCCAGCCGGCCTACGGAGGACTGGCCGGCCCGGCGTTCCCGGCCGCGCCGCCCGCGGCCGCTCACTCCCAAACCCACCCCCAGACCCAGCCGACGATGCCGGCCCAGCCTCCGCCGCCCGGTGCGCCCGTCCCGCAAGAGGCGTGGTGGCAGGCACCTCCGCGGCCGGTACCCGCCGCCGCCGCGGCGTCGCGTCCCGACTCGGCGTCGCAGCCCACGGTGGTGTCGCCGGTCACCGTGTCGCAGAAGATTCCCCCCAAGCCATGGTGGGAGCAGTAGCACCGGGTTCGTACCGGCAGATTCGCGAGAGGAAGGGGTCCTTCGGTGGTCACGCTCGACCGCAGGAAGCTCGCCGCCCCAGTG
>PMST01000529.1 GCA_003168295.1 Actinomycetota bacterium | reverse complement strand
CCACAGATGTAAGTCCAGGTCACAGGCTCCACGGATAGCTCTCATCCTACGCTGCGGATGGGAGCTTTCGCCGTATTGGGAGGAATTTGGGAGATCGTGTTTTCCGCCTGGTCGCGGAGCCGCGCGAGCAGATGCTCGAGGAGCAGAACGGGGGGTGCGATCAGGCAGATATGACCGCTCGCTGGATAACTGCCTGGTAGTCCTCGATCAAGCCCGGCAAGATACGAAGGTGGACCACCCGGTCGGCCGGCTTGTCGACAATGTCGACGACTTCGGCAACGGCTGGCGCATCCTCGTCACCGGCGGCGACGATGGCACCGGGCTGGATGAGCGCCTGGTCACGTGCGTCACGCAGGAAGGCCCACACATGGCCAGTCTCGTCCTCATCCATGAGGTCGCAGGTGATGTCGACGCGGACCACGGTTACCTCCTTCCCGGCCGTTCTCTTCGATGATACATATTGGCCTGCGTAGGGCCGAGGGCGCCGAGCAGTCGGGTCAACCCGGCCGGATCATCGCCGAGCCTGATTGTGTAGTGCGGTCGGCCGAACGAAGGCAGCAGCGGGAACCCGGCGTGTCGGAGCTGGCCCGTCAGCGGCAGGTGAACGGCTCGATATGAGGCAAAGCGCCGCAGGAGGCCATGGAGCGATGCGGGTCCCACGTCGTCCAGCGCGCAGTACACGGAGATCCCCCACAGCGGTTCACCGTCCAGGACGTAAGCGTCATGTGTCCGGCGGGCATGCATCGCGAGCTTTGCGAGGGTGTCTGGCCCGCCGCGGACGACGACGGTGGTGTCGTCCGGCGGCCGCTCGTCGCGAAGGTAAGGCCGGAGCTCTTCTCATCCACGCTCGGTCACGAGATTTTGCCCACGATCGCGCGGTTGGCACGGGACGGCGCGAGCAGACGATCGAGCAGCGGAACGGGGGAGTGGGGATGGATTCCGGCGCGCTGGCGCAGCGATTCCTCCCAGCGGGCCTGAAGGGCTGCCAGCAGTTCCTCCCTCATCCGCGGTGAGGCGTGGGCGTACAGGCCGCGCATCCCGGGCACGTCGTGGCCAAGCCGCTGCTCGGCCAGGATCTCAGGGATGCCGTCCTCGGCCATCCACGTTTTATGGCTGTGCCGCAAGCCGTGGGGCGTCAGCCCGTCCTTGACCGGCAGCCAGCAGGCTAGGGGCGCGTCGCCGGAGGGCTGCTGCCCGCTCCCAGGACAGTGCTTATCCATGGTCTCGTGGGTGACGACTTTCCCGTCCAGGCGCAGCTTGACCGCGCGTCCGCAAGAAGGACAGCGTCCTGTGCCGCCGGTGCTCACCAGACGCGGTGTGCCCCTGCCGGATGGGGGAGTGAACCGCTTCCCGGGCACCGTGGGCGGCCATGACGCGGCCGGGCTGCCCGGCCACGCTGTCGCGTCCACCACCACCAGGCGGCCTGGCCTGCCGCCTGCCGGCTCGTACCGCCCGTCGCAGGCAGGACGGAATACCCGCCGGGCGAAGTTGCTGCGGCGGTAATGGCCGCCGTCAGGACTGTAGAACACGTATCGGCCGGTACCGCCATGCTCGCGGGCGCAGCCGCACCGCTGCCGGGCACGCTTGTCTGCCTGAGCGGTCAGCAGTTCGGCGAGGAAGGCGGGGAGGTCAACCGGCACGAGCGGCTCCCAGTTCGTGCTGCGGTATGAGTCGTCCTTCGGCGGGAGCCGGAAGAAACGACCCCTGATCTCGCGGAGCTGCCACTCAACGTTGATCAGCGTCGGCAGGAGAAGGTCTCGTTCCAGGCCGATCGTCTCGCCCCAACGGATCCCGGTGTAGCCGACCGTGACGAGCATGGTGAACTCGTCGTCCCGGCCGCTCAGCAGCGCCGCCCGTTCAGCCGCGAGCAGCACCTCAAGCGGTGTTGCCCACGCGCGCTGCGGGCTGCGCTCGAGTCGACGGCCCGTTCTCCGGCCACGGTTACGCGGCCGGACCGCCGGGTTGAAGGGAATCAGCGGCGGTCTGGCCGATGCGGCGTCGCCGAGGATGGTGTGCAGCAGGCTGCGCGCATCCTTCGCCGTCCGGTGCGATACCGCAGCGGCTGCGGGCAGGCCGTTCTCCCAGACGGTGATCTCCTCGCCGGTAAGCGAGTTGAGCTGTCGCGCACCCCAGTACGGCCGGATGAACCTGCCGATCAAGTACTCGCGATTGTCCGTAGTGCTGAGCCCGACATTCTGCGTGGCTTTCCATCGGTCGATCCACTGGCTGACCGTGATCTGGCCAGCCTTCGGGTCGTTCCACGTGTGCCCGCGAACCTTCGCCTCCTGATCGCGTCCCCAGTCGAGCGCGGCGATCACGATTGCGCCGATACCCATGTGGGGGGTAGAGACTCCCTGGCCTACGGTGGTTCACGACCTGCTTTCTCGCCGGAACCAGGTTGGATGACTGAACGACGAGCAAGGACTCGCCGGGATCTGGCTCTGCCCTCCTGAGGGATTCCCCTACGTGTAACGGAGATCATGCTGATCGTGAGGGTAAGCGCAGGAGAGGAGCCGAGCAATAACACGGTGATATACACGGTGAGATAATCAGCATGAGGGTCACAGCCGAGCGGCGGGGGCCAACATGAACCAGGAACGCCTGTCAAGGGCCCATTAGGCGTGTCCGCTGTCACGGACCCAGACCGCAAGCCCCCGGATGACGTTCACCGTGACGCGGTGACGTTGGTCGTGGCACCTCTGGTCGACCTCGCGGCCAGAGCGCTTACATGCCCCGGGCGGCTGCCGTTTCCTGACAGAAGGTGACAACCTGGCGGTGGTACGACGCGCGATATCCCACGATCCGGCGCCAAGTCTCTAGTGGTGTGTAAGGGCGCTTGTTTTAGTCTTAGCGCGGTGGATCTTGCCCAGGATCTCGTCGGCGTCCTTGATCCAGGTGGACGGGTGCGGGTGGTCATTCCATGAGTCGATGAACGCGCCGATGGTGTCGGTAGCTGGCGGACGGAGGTGAACGAGCCGCGGCGGAAGGCCTTCCGGGTGATCACGGAGAAGAAGCACTCGATTAACCGGCCTTCGGGG
>PMST01000021.1 GCA_003168295.1 Actinomycetota bacterium | reverse complement strand
TGCATGGCAAAACCACCACCACATCCATGGTTGCTTCGGTGCTCACCGCCGGCGGCTGCGATCCGAAGGTGGTTGTCGGCGGCCGCGTCGATGCGCTGGGATCGAACGCCCGCCTCGGTACTTATTCGGTGCCCTTCATTCCGTTCGTGATCGTGCTGACCGTATTGTTTGGACGCGAGCTGCTGTTGATATTTATTGCCTTCGGGGCGGTCTCGTGGCTGGACATCGCGCGCATCGTGCGCGGCCAGACCCTGTCGATCAAGGAGAAGGAATACATCGAGGCGGCCCGGTCGCTGGGGGCCGGGCCGTTCCGGATTATGTTCATCGACATCCTGCCGAACGTGGCGGCGCCGATCATCGTCTACACGACCCTGCTGATCCCGATCAGCATCGTCGGCGAGGCGACCCTGTCGTTCCTCGGCGTCGGCGTGCAGCCGCCGACCCCGAGCTGGGGCAACATGCTGTCCGACGCGCAGAACTTCTACCAGGTCGCCTGGTGGTACCTGGTGATCCCGGCGGTGGCGCTGCTGATCACCACGCTGGCGTTCAACCTGCTCGGCGACGGGATCAGGGACGCGATGGACCCGCGGACCGAGCGGCTGATCGCGGCCAGGCGGATGCGGCGCCGGCTGACCCGGCGCAACGCCAGGCAGGGCAACAAGGAAGCGCTGAGCGGGCTCACCGCCGGCGGTGCGGCCGCGGCCGAGACCCGGAAGAAGGGCTGATACCTGATGGCTATCGTCGGTTACCTAATCAGGCGCCTGCTCACCGGGATCATCGTGGTGTGGCTGGTCGCCACGATCACGTTCTTCCTCTTTTTCGCCCGGCCGGTCTACACGGTCGCCCGCCAGATATCGGGCCACGCCGCGACCCCGCAGGTCATCCAAGAGGCAATCAATAACCTCGGGCTCAACCAGCCGATCATGACCCAGTACTGGCACTTCCTCAACGACCTGGTGCACGGGAACCTCGGGTACTCCTACTACACCGGGGAGTCCGTCGACACGATGCTGAGGCAGGACCTGCCGCCCACGATCTCGCTGGTCATCGGGGGTACCATCCTCTGGCTGATCGTCGGGCTGGCGGTCGGCATCATCAGCGCCACCCGGGCCAGGTCGGTGTTCGACCGGGTCACCTCGGTCGGGGTGCTGATCGGCCTGTCGATGCCGGCCTTCGTGATCGGCGAGCTGCTGATCGGCTATGTGTTCCAGCCGCTGTACTCGCACGGGTTCCACTTCTTCAACACCGGCTACGCAGGCATCACGTCGGGCATCGAGCCGTTCTTCGGGCACATGATCCTGCCCTGGATCACGCTGGCCACGATCCAGGCCGCGGTCTACACCCGGCTGTCGCGCGGCCAGCTGCTGGAGACGCTGGGCGAGGACTACATCCGCACCGCCCGCTCCAAGGGCCTGTCGGAGCGGCGGGTGATCTTCCGGCACGGCGTCCGGGCGGCCCTCACACCGGTGCTCTCCCAGCTCGGCGTGGACATGGGACAGCTACTTGGCGGCGTCGTGGTCGTGGAGACGGTGTTCGGGCTCGGCGGCATCGGCCAGATCTCGGTCGAGGCGGTCGACCAGGACAACCTGCCGGTGATCATCGGGTTCGTTATCATCGCCGCCGTGTTCGTGGTGGTGGCCAACATCATCGTGGACCTGGTGTACGCCCTGCTCGACCCCCGGGTCCGGGTCGCCTGAGCACGAACCGGGAGGTCTTCCGCCTCGTCCCGCCGCTGATCTTGTGGTGGGTCTGGGTCGCCTTCGCGGTGGCGAACATCGCCGACTTCGCGATCCAGGGCGCCTCGGCCCGCTTCGTGACCGTGGTGTCCGTGCTCCTGGTGACGATCACCGGGCTGGCCTACGCGCTGGCCCTGCGCCCGCGCGTGATCGCCGACCAGGCCGGCCTGACCATCGTGAACCCCTTCCGCGACCACCACGTCCCCTGGACAGCCATCCAGGCGGTGGATACGGGGGAGTGGGTGCGGGTGCACGCGGCCAGCCAGGCCATTTCTTGCTGGGCTATCTACATCTCCGCCCGGACCAAGCGCCGGGCCGCCCGGGTCGGAAGGTCCGGGCCCGCCGCCCGGCCGCGGCGCGGCGGCCTCCTGCGTCCCGCCCTGCCCGCCATGTTCGACCCGGCTACCGCCGCGGGCCAGCTAGGGGACGGGCATGCCCGGCTGCCCCAGGAGGCGAAGTACCTGGCTTCGCTGCCCGCGGCCAAGGCCATCGCCGTCCGGCTGGGCACGCGAGCGGACACCGAACGCGCTCGCGCCCAGCGAGCCGGATCCGGGCCGCCCGCCGTCCCGGTGATGGCCAGCTGGGCGTGGCCGCCCCTGGCCGCCGTGGTCCTGCCCGCGCTGGCCCTGTTGATCACGGCGCTGCTGTAGCGGCGGCAGGTGACGGCTCGGCGCGTGATTGCTCGGGAAGCGACAGCTCGGGCAGCGGCGGCGGGGTGCCGCCGAACTCGGGGCACAGTGCCTTGTGGTTGCACCAGTCGCACAGCTTGCTCGGCCGCGGCCGCCAGTCGCCCGCGTCGGCGGCCCGCTGGATGGCCTGCCATAGCGCCGCCACCTTGCGCTCGGTGGCGAGCAGGTCAGACTCGTCGGGGGAGTAGCGCAGCACCTCGCCCTCGGCGAGGTACATGAGCTGCAGCAGCTTCGGTATCTGGCCGCGCAGGCGCCAGATCACCAGCGCGTAGA
>PMST01000051.1 GCA_003168295.1 Actinomycetota bacterium | reverse complement strand
GTCATGCCGATCGTGAAGGACAGGTAGGCGAAGTCGGCGTAGTCGGGAGCGCCGGCCTCGTTGAAGTCGATCCCCCCGGGAGTGCCGGAGTAGTAAAGGCGCGCATATTTCAAGGTGAACACCGTATGGATGAGGGTCCAGGACACGAACACGGAGAAGAGCGCGAGGCCCGCCTCGACATACTTCAGGTCCCCGCTGGCACTGCCGGCTCCGAGCAGCACCACCCCCACGGCGATCAGGCTGGCGATCGCCGCGCCGAGCAGCGCCAGGTCAGCCAGGTCGCGGCTGGGTTCTTCCTGGCTGGCGTGCCTGGCCGTCGACTCCGGATCGAGCCTCCATACGGTGGACCACACCCACCCGCAGAAAACCAGCGCCAGGATGTCCCACCCGATCACCGGCGCTGCCCGGCCCGCCCCCGCCGCCCCGGCGACCGCACCCCCGGCGATCGCCGCGCCGAAGGACACGAGCAGTTTCCTTCGGGCCGATGACAACCCCAGGGGGACGGCTTTATGATCTGCAGGTTCAGGCATGGCACCACGGTGGCAGTTCAACGCGCTCAGCGCGGGACCGGGGCTGCCTTCCGCAGGTGCAACACGCGCCTGGTTCAATGGTTGCAGCGGCGATAGCTGTCGCCGGTCCCGGCGCGAGGAGCAGTACCCTCGGGGCATCGGCCTCCAGGTCACGCGTCGTGATGGGAGATCCGGCCGGGCCGGGCAGCGGGCGCCGCGCAGGACGCCGGTTCGGTCAGGGGGCGCCAGATTGTCCCGGGCAGTGTGCAGATGCAGGAGGAGGGGCACGCAGTACGGGCAGCGGCCCTGGGCGACCAGATCAGCGGCCGCCCGGATGCTCTCCCACCGTCCCGGCGTACACGGCAGGGGTGAACCCGGCCGGCCGGCACATCTCGACGGTGAACTGGTTGAACTCCGGGGCCCGCACTTCTTCGGCGAGCAGCAGCGGCTCGGTGGCCAGATCCGCGACCGGACGCCCACCAGCCCGGCGAACCGGTGACCGGCTGGCACCAGGACCCCGAGGGGGTCCTGGCGGAACAGCAGCAACGCGATGTGCGGCGGGGCGAGCGCAGCCTGGCCGATGCCGACATCCAGGCAGCCGTCGGTCAGCTGCTGGTACTGCCCGGGCACGCTGGCCTCTGCCTGGTGGATGACCAGGCCGGGGTGGCGGGCTTGGATCTCGTGCAGGATCAGCGGCATCGAATCGTAACTGGAGTCGATGATCCCGGCCCGCAGCGTCGCCGCCGCACCTCTGCATGCCCCGGCCTGCGTCTTTCGGGCTGTGCGGGCATGAAGCGGTCTGGTCAGATGCTGATTCCTCCGGTGGCGAGCAGGGCGATCGCTGCGGCGGCCATGAGGGCCGTGGTGAGCCATCCCAGGATGGTGGCGGCGGTGCCGTTCACGTAGTCGCCCATGATGCGGCGGCTGCCCGATACTCGCATGACTACGACGAGGAAGGGGGCGGCGGCCACGCCGTTGATGACCGCCACCAAGACAAGCAGCTTGATCGGGTTGACGTGCAGGAGGCTGAGCACGGTGCCGCCGAGGGTGCCCAGGGCGACGAGGCCGTAGAAGACGGGGGCCTTGCGGGCGGATCGCTCGAAGCCCCATTGTTTGCCGAGGAGCCCGGCCATGCCGACCGAGCCGGCGCCGGCGAGCACGGGGATGGCCAGCAGCCCGCTGCCGATGAAGCCGAGCGCGAACAGGGCGCTGGCGAAGTGGCCGGCGAAGGGCTTGAGNNTGGATGCTGGTCTTGTGGTGGGCGTGCAGGGTCTGGGCTGTGGCCACCATGATGGCGAACATGACGAGGTTGGAGAACGTCATGCCGGTGAAGACGTCCAGGCGGCTGGTGGACTGCTTGCGCCGGGCCCGCTGAGGGCTCTGCCGCCGCAGCGGCTGTGCCCTGGCGCCGCCCCCGGGTTCGTCGCGCATCTCTTCGAGCCGGTGGGCGCTCTGCCAGAAGAACAGGTACGGCGAGATGGTCGTGCCCAGCACGGCGACCAGGAGCACCAGGTAGGCCTTGTTCAGCTCGATATGGGGGATGAGCGTGTGGCTGAGGACGCTGCCCCACTGGTGGGTGACCAGGACTGCCACGACGAGATAGGACAACAGCGCTGCGCACAGCAGCTTGAATGCGAGCGCGATGCGGGCGAAGGAGCCCAGGACCAGCAGGGCGGTGATGAGGATGCCCGCCGCAAGCGCCCACAGCCAGGTCGGCCCGGCGTGCAGGAGCTGCATGCCGGAGCCGATGGCGACCAGGTCGGCGGCGATGTTGAGGCCGTTTGCCACGATGAGGGCGCCCAGCAGGACGGCGAGGATCACCCGCCCGGTCCGCTGGAAGTGCCGTACGGCCAGCTCGCCGAGACCTGTTCCGGTCGCCAGGGCGGTACGGTCACAGATCTCCTGGACCGCGGCCATCAACGGCAATGTCAGCAGGGCGGTCCACAAGAACGCCAGGCCGTACTGGGCGCCTGCCTGGGAGTAGGTGGCGATCCCGGACGGGTCGTCGTCGGACGC
>PMST01000136.1:5895-6809 GCA_003168295.1 Actinomycetota bacterium | reverse complement strand
CGGCGAACAGCGCGAGGCCCAGGCGGCCGTCGCTCAGGTGCAGCGCCGCCTTGATGACCGGGAGCCGGGCGCTCCACGTCGCCGTGGCGACCCCGAGCACGAAGAAGTAGCTGAGTATCGCGACCCTGGCCCGGGCCAGCCGAGAACCCAGCTCAGGCATGCTGAGGTCAGCGCCCCACCAGGTGGGCGTTGACCGCCCGGGCCCGGTCGGCAAGCTCGGGGACCTCGGTGACGGCTACGCCCGCGGCGCGGAGCTGCTCAGCGCCCTCGCCGGCGGTGAACAACGCGGGCTCGCGCCAGGCGAAGACGACCCGCGGGATTCCGGCCGCGACGATGCGCTGGACGCAGGTCAGCGGGCGCGAGGCGCGGGCGCCGCAGGGGACCAGCGAACTGTAGATGGTCGCGTGCCGCAGCCTGGGGTCCGGGCCGAGCTTACGGAGGGCCACCTCCTCGGCGTGATCGTGGTCCTCCTGCTCGCGGGAGAACCCGGTGGCCAGCACCTCACCGTCCTCGCCGACGATGACCGCGCCGACGGAAAAGGCGGTCGCGGACGGGGGGCACAGCCGGGACAGCTCGACCGCCCAGCGCAGGAACCGGTGCTCCGGGCCGCCGGGGCCCAGCAGGTAGCGCAGCAGGACCATCTCCTCGACCCGGCGGGTTTCTGCGAGGGTCATGGGGTTCGAGGGGCCGCTGGCGGGGGCGGGGGCGGGGAGGTTGAGGCGGGGGGCTGAGTTGGGGCCGGCTAGGAAGAAGGGGGCGATGGCGAGGTGGAATTCATCGGCTAGGTCCTGGGCCAGGAAGTCGGCCAGGACACGCGCGCCGCCTTCGACTAGGAGACGAGCCACGCATCGTTCCGCTAGATCTTCGAGAATGACGTCTAGGGATACGGGGTCACCGGCGTCGATGAGTACGGC
>PMST01000136.1:0-5878 GCA_003168295.1 Actinomycetota bacterium | reverse complement strand
CGGCCCCGGGCGGCGCGGCGGGCGCGGCGGCGCGGGTCGCGGATCAGCAGCCTCGGGTTGTCCTTCCTGACGGTCTGCGCGCCGACCATGATCGCGTCGCAGCCGGCCCGCACCTCGTCCACCCGGTCCAGGTCGGCGGGGCCGGACAAGATCAGGCGGCTTGGGCTGGCGTCGTCCAGGTAGCCGTCGGCCGAAGTCGCGCAGCTCAGCAGCACGTACGGGCGTGGCGGCAACCGGATCTCCCTTGCCTAAAATGTCTTACCCCAGCGTAGCTTCGGGGCGGCTGGCGATGCTTTACTGGTCAGCGATGCTTGAAACAATCAACCCGGCGACAGGGGAAGTGCTGGCCACCTTCCCCCTGCACGGGCGCCGTGAGGTCGATGCCGCGGTGGCCGAGGGTCGCGAGGCCGCGGTGTGGTGGGCCGGGCTCGGCTGGGCCGGGCGGCGGATCCGGCTGCTGGCCTGGAAGTCGTACCTGACCAGGTACCTGGACCGGCTCGCCCAGCTCGTGCACACCGAAACCGGCAAGCCGCTGGACGACGCNNGCTCGAGATCATCCTGGCCATCCTGCACATCGACTGGGCCGCCAAGCACGCCCGGCGGGTGCTGCGCCCGCGCCGGGTCCGCAGCGGGCTCGCGGCCATCCACCAGGCCGCCACGGTGGAGTACCAGCCGCTCGGCGTGGTCGGCGTGATCGGGCCGTGGAACTACCCGGTGTTCACCCCGGTGGGCTCGATCGCCTATGCGCTGGCGGCCGGGAACGCGGTGGTGTTCAAGCCGTCCGAGCTGACCCCGGCCACCGGGGACGCGCTGGTCCGGTCGTTCGGCGAGGCGCTGGGCATCTTCGGTGAGTACCATCCCGTGCTCCAGCTGGTCACCGGGGGCGGCTCGACCGGCGAGGCGCTGGCCCGCAGCGGCGTGGCCAAGATCGCCTTCACCGGCTCCGCGGCCACCGCGCGCAAGGTGATGGCCGCCGCCGCGGACACCCTGACCCCGGTCGTGGCCGAATGCGGCGGCAAGGACGCCCTGCTGGTCGCGGCGGACGCCGACCTGGACGCNNCAGACCTGCATCGGGATCGAGCGCGTCTACGTGGCCGACGCGGTGTACCACACCTTCCTGGAGCGGCTGACGCAGCGGATATCCGGGCTGCGGCCCGGGTTCGACCCGGCGGCCTCGTACGGGCCGATGACCTCGCCGGCGCAGGGGGAGATCGTGGCCAAGCACGTGGCCGACGCGCTGGCCCGGGGCGGCCGGCCGTGGGGTCAGGCGGCGGAAGGCGCGGAGGAGGTGGCGGCGCCGTACGTACGGGCGATCGTGCTGACGGACGTGCCGCAACATAGTACGGCGGTGACGGAGGAGACCTTCGGTCCCACGGTGACGGTGACGCCCGTGGTCAACCTGGCCGAGGCGGTGTCGTTCGCCAACGCGGGGCGGTACGGGCTGGGGTCGGCGGTGTTCACCAAGGACCGTTCGGCGGCCATGGCGGCGGCGAGGTCGCTGCGGACCGGGATGACCTCGGTCAACTCGGTGGTCGGGTTCGCGGTCGTGCCCGCGCTGCCGTTTGGCGGGGTGGGTGAGTCGGGGTTCGGGCGGATCCACGGGGCGGACGGGCTGCGGGAGTTCACCCGGGCCAAGTCCATCACCCGGCAGCGGATGCGGCCGCTGATAAACCTGACGTCGTTCGGCCGGACGGACCGGGATATGCGGCGTCTCGTCACTTTTGTGACGTTGCTGCACGGGCGGCTGTACCGGCCGCGGAGATCGCGCTGGGGGCGTTAACGCCCTTGTCCGCGCTGGGGCTCGGCAGAGCCGGGGCGACGGCCGGCGACTCCGCCGGCGATCACCATGGCGTCGACCGGATCGGCGGGATCGACGGCGGCCAGCGGGGCCCGGCCCGCGATGAGGTCGGCGGCGCGCTCGGCGATCGCGATCGTGGGCGCGTTGGTGTTCCCCCTCGGCAGCGACGGCATCACCGACGCGTCCACCACGCGCAGCCCGGCCACCCCGCGGACCCGGAGCTCGGGGTCGACCACGGTCTTCCACCTCGACTCGCCCCCCATCGCGCACGTCCCGACGGGGTGGTAGAGAGTCACCACGTTCGTTCGGACGTACTGCAGCAGGTCCTCGTCGGAGCGGATGTGGGCGCCGGGCGCCAGCTCGCTCTGGCAGATATCCGCCATCGACCGGGCGGTCACGAACTCCCTGGCCAGCTTCAGCCCGGCGGTCAGCGCCCGGGCGTCCCGGGGATCGGACAGGTAGCCCGGATCGATGGCCGGCCGGTGCCTGGGGTCGTCACTAAGCAGCCGGATCCGGCCCCGGCTGGCCACGTCGACGAGGCCGACAAGCACCGACATCGCGCGCTGCGCGGGGTCGGCTAGACCCTGGTCGCGGTAGGGCCCGGGCAGCACGTGCAGCTGCAGGTCCGGCGCGAGCAGCCCGGGTTCGGAGTGAGCGAAGCCGCCGGACTCGGCCACATTGGAAGTCAGCGGGCCGCGGTGAGTGAGCTGCCAGCGCAGCGCGCTGCCGTTGCCGGTCTTCTCCCACAGGCCGCGCAGCCGCGGCGTGGACCAGATCACCGGCAGCACGGGATGGTCGGACAGGTTGGCGCCGACGCCCGGGCTTTCCGCCAGCACGTCGATGCCCATCTCGATCAGGTGGTCGGCCGGGCCGATGCCGGACAGCATCAGCAGCTGCGGGCTGTTGATCGCGCCGCCGGACAGGATGACCTCGGCTTCGGCCTGGGCGCTGGCCGCCTCGCCGTGCCGCAGGTAACTCACGCCGGTGGCCCGGCCGCCTTGGACGATGACCTTCGTGACCAGGGCGTCGGTGAGTACCGTGAGGTTCGGCCGGGACATGGCGGGGTGCAGGTACGCGGTGGCAGCCGAGCACCTCTGGCCGTTCCGCTGGGTCAGCTGGTACCAGCCCACGCCGTCCTGGCGCGGCCCGTTGAAGTCGTCGTTGGCCACCGCTCCCTGCTCCTGCGCCGCGGCGATGAACGCCGCGCAGGCCGCGGACTTGTACCGCGGGTCGGTGACGCTCAGCGGGCCGCCGGTGCCGTGATAGGCCGACGCGCCGCGCGAGTTATCCTCGGCCCGGCGGAAGTAGGGCATCAGGTCCTCATAGCCCCAGCCCGCGCAGCCGTGCTCGCTTCGCCAGCTGGCGAAGTCGTGGCGGCTGCCGCGGATGTAGACCATCGCGTTCAGCGAGGAAGAACCGCCCAGGACCTTGCCCCGCGGCCAGTAGATGGACCGGCCGGCCGCGCGGTGCTGCGGGACCGTTCGGTAATTCCAGTCGTACGGGCCCTGGAACAGCCGGCTCAACGCGGCGGGGGCGTGAATCTCCGTGGCATCGTCGGCCGGGCCGGCCTCAAGGAGCAGGACGCTGATTTGAGGATCGGCGGACAGGCGCGCCGCCAGGACGCATCCCGCGCTTCCGGCGCCGACGATGATGTAGTCATACACGGCGATCTCCCTTAAAAGGTACACAATAACGCGCGCCGTGGTCGTGGATCATGCCCGGGGGTTCCGGGGGTCTTAAGGGGCTCAGGGGGCTCAGGGGGCTCAAGGGTCCTAAGGGGCTTTAAGGGGTCTTAAGGGGTCTGGGGGGCTTGCGCGGCTTCGAGGTTCAGGTCCGGCGGGCCCCCGAGAACCGCCGGACCTGAACGTTTGCGACGCTCGTCGTACGCTGACACGGCATCGGGGGTCAGATACGCAGAGTAACAGCGGCTGAAACTTTTGTCCGTCTCAGCTACTGCTGATCACTAGTGTGATCACTTATCGTGTTCATACCATGTCACATCGTGTCGCCGTTGGGAACACCTCAGGTCAATACGTTTTGATCGGGCGTCGCCTGATGGCCGACCGGGCTCGTCCGTACCCGGCTCCCTTAGAGTGGGTCCATGTCGCAAAACCGAAGCGAAAACCCTGTCGTGCTGTCCCGTATCTACACCCGTACCGGTGACGACGGCAGTACCGCGCTGGCCGACGGCAGCCGCACCGCCAAGACAGATTCGCGCCTCGCCGCTTACGCCGACGTGGAGGAGGCGAACTGCGCGATCGGGACGGCGATTACTTTCGGTGACCTTGCCCCGGGCATGGCCGCGCTGCTCATCCGGGTGCAGAACGAGCTCTTCGACGTCGGCGCCGACCTCGCCAACCCGGTGACCGACAAGCCGGCGCCGTACGAGCCGCTGCGGATCGACGAGGCCTACATCGCCCGGCTGGAGAGCGAGTGCGACTCCTACAACTCCTCGCTGCCGACGCTGCGCAGCTTCCTGCTGCCGGGCGGAAGCCCGGGCGCGACGCTGCTGCACACCGCGCGGACCGTCACCCGCCGGGCCGAACGCGGCGCGTGGGCCGCGGTCGGCGAGCACGGCGACTCGGTCAGCCCGCTGCCCGGCCGTTACCTGAACCGGCTGTCCGACCTGCTGTTCATCCTGTCCCGGGCCGCCAACGCCGGGCACGACGACGTGCTGTGGAAGCCGGGCGGCGAACGCTAGGCGGGCCAGCTTGGCGAGCTAGCTTGGCGAGGTACTAGAAGAGCATGCCCACGTGGGAGCCGGGCGGGCCGGCCTCGAGCCAGGAGAGCAGGCCGGTCAGCGCCGAGTCGGCTAGGGCCAGTTCCACCCGGCTGCCCGGTTCGGTGGCGCTGCCGTCACCGAGCTGACACTCCACCACGATCATGCCGGGCCCCAGGCTGGCCGCCTCCGCGTCGCTGGGCCGACGGCGCGCGACCAGGGTCAGCTCGCGCCGCGGAAAGGTCTCTTCCGGCCGCATCGACACCCGGAAGACGCTGAACCAGTAGAGCTCTTCGCTCTGGTAGGACGCCAGCCCGAGGCGCCAGGGCCCGTCCCCCTTGCGCAGGCCGCACTCGACCGTGCCGCCGCCGCGCTCGAGCAGGAACCTGCGGGTGGCGATGCCGACGGCAGCCAGGATGAGGATGACCAGGACGGCGGCGAAGAGCCAGGCTGCATCAAGCGCCAGCGCTCCGCCCACTGAGGTTAAGCCCGGCCCGCGGCCCGCAGCTGCGCCCTCGCGTACTTGGCTTCGGACGGCTCTTCCGGACCCGGTTCGGCTTCGGAGAGCGCGGTGTCGAGCTCCCGCTGGGCCGCCTCGGCGTCGACCTCGCCGCTGAGCTGGGCGTGGGCCGCCAGGATCGACACCCGGTCATCCGCCACCGAGAGGAACCCGCCGCTGACGGCGGCCCGCACCGGCTCGGCGTCGTCGTTGAGGATCTCGACCAGGCTGCCCTCGGCCAGGACGCCGAACACCGGCGCGTGCCCGGTGAGCACGCCGATATCGCCCTCCGTGGTCTTCGCGATCACGGTCCTGGCTTCGCCCGACCACAGCTCGCGGTCGGGCACGACCAGGGCTACGTGCATCGTCACTTTTCCATCTCCCTGGCCTTGTTCTCCACGTCCTCGATCCCGCCGACCATGTAGAACGCCTGCTCGGGCAGGTTGTCGTACTTGCCTTCGGTGATCGCCTTGAACGAGGAGATCGTCTCCTCCAGCGGCGTGAAGACACCCGGCTGACCGGTGAACTGCTCGGCCACGAACATCGGCTGAGACAGGAACCGCTCGATCCGCCTCGCCCGCTGCACGGTGATCTTGTCCTCTTCGCCGAGTTCGTCGACGCCGAGGATGGCGATGATGTCTTGCAGCTCCCGGTACCGCTGCAGGATCCGCTGTACCTCGCGGGCCACGTCGTAGTGCTCCTGGCCGATGTACCTCGCGTCCAGGATTCGTGACGTGGAGTCTAGCGGGTCGACCGCGGGGTAGATCCCCTTCTCGGTGATGGCCCTGGACAGCGTGGTGGTGGCGTCCAGGTGCGCGAACACCGTGTGCGGGGCCGGGTCGGTGATGTCGTCGGCGGGCAC
>PMST01000017.1 GCA_003168295.1 Actinomycetota bacterium | reverse complement strand
GCTCATCGCGGCGATCGCCGCCCTCGATCACCGCGTCGAGCAGGACGTCGACGGCGAGCTGACCCGCCTTACCAGATCTGCCGGTGAACTACCCGCCCTCGAAGCCAAGATTGCCAGTTCGAAGCAGGACTTCGAGAAACTCCGCGATGACGCCGAGGCGCAGCTGGCGGCGGCCGCACGGCAAGGCCTGACCCCGCAGTCGCTGGCCTCAGCTGCCACCCTGCTCGACGGGGTACCCGACCGGCTCGAGGAGCTGGCCGCAGGCAATGCGCAACTGGACGAGGACGCCGCGGACATCGCCGAGAAGGCACGACAGCTGGAGACAGACAGGAGCGGGCTGAGCGAGCTGCAGGACCAGGCCGGCAAGCTGAATCAAGCCCGCGTAACCGCGAACTCGGCACTCCGGGGGTACCGCGAGGCCTGCGATCGGCTTCAGGACAGCATCAGCACAGCCTTGCGTCAAGCTGGGAATGCCGGGAAGGCCCAGCGGGATGAGGATGATGCCTTCCGGCGGCTGCGCGGCCTTCAGGAAGCGGTCATTCCCCTTCAGAGCGCCGCCGACAAGGCAGCCGGGCAGCTGCAATCCGCTGAGGAACAGCTCACCGTCGTTCACAGCCACGACGCTGCGCACACGGCCGGGATGGGTCTATCAGCAGGCGACCCATGCCTGATCTGTACTCGGCCGCTGCCTGAGGATTACCAGCCGCCGGCCCCTGCCGCCCCCGACACCTTGAGGGCCGCAGAACAAGCGGTGACGAAGGCGAAGACAGCAGCGCGAGAAGCCGAGTCGGCCCTCGCGACGGCGCAAGCCGACACAGCCAGCACCCAGCGAGAATACAACGACCGCCGGGCAGCGGCCCGGAAAGCCCTAGCCCGGCTCGAGCAGGCCCGCCAGAACGCGGCCGCGGCAATGCGGGAGCTACCCCGGCACCCGCTGGGCGACCCAACTGTGTCTCTCGACGAGGACGACTTCGGCGCAATGCTGCAGGCCGCGTGCGCACGGCTGTCCGAATCCGGCGACGATGACCAGGACCAGCTGCTCAGCGCTTCAACCCGGCAGCTGCTTAGCCCGGCCCGCACCGCGGAGAAGGCCCTGGCGGGCGCCGCCGCCAGCGCCCATGATGCCGCCAGGGACGGTGAGACTGATGCCGCCAGGGCGGCAGGGAGGCTCTCGCTTGCGGAAAAGGCCCACGACGACGCGTCAGCTAAGCTCGCTGCGGCCCGGAAGCGGCACACGACGTCCCAGGCCAGGCTCGCCCGCGACCTCATGGCCCTCCCAGACCTGGTCCGCGACCTGATCCCCGCCGGCATTCCGGCCATCACCCCTGGCGACATCGACACGGCAAAGCTGGTCATCGCCGAACGGCGCGGCCAGCTAGATACCCGCAGTCAGGACCGCGAACGAGCAACCCGGGAACTTGAGAAACTCGCCACGGCGCGGCAAGAACTTGACCAGCGGCGCAGCCAGGAAATCACCGGCCCGCTCCACACGCTGGCCACGTCCCTGGAACGCTGGCAAGATGCCATCGAGCAGGCCGTCAGCCTGCTGCCCTATGACCAGCTACGTGACCGGGTGCCAGTCAGGCCTGCGGCAATCACCACTGAAGCAGTCAGCGCCTATGCCGTAGCGCTGGCTCAGGCTGAATCTGAGGCGCGCGGCAGCCTGGCACACGCAGAATCCGCAGCCGACGAGGAAGCCAGGGCCCGGCTGGCGGAGCTTGACACCGCAGCCGCCGGACTCCGCTCCGGCCAGCAAGCATCTTCGGCCATAGCTCTGGCCGAAGGAGAACAACTGCTTGATCCTGCAGCCCTCGACCCGGTTGTAGCAGCAGAGGCAAACGCCCGCGATGCCGCTGAACGGCATCGAGCGGACCAGGCAGCCGCGCGGAGCCAGATAACACAGGCGGCCATCCTCGACACCGCGATCCAGGCAGGCCGGGCCAGGCTTAACGCGGTTGAGGCGCTGCGCGGCCTTCTGGGTGATGCCAAATTCCATCAGTACCTGACCGACAGGCGCACGCGTGCGCTACTCGGTGTCGCCAGTGAGATCTTCGGCCGGCTGTCCGGCGGCGAATTCGGCTTCGCCGAGGAATTCCAGATCATCAGCCGACGCAGCGGGGCGGCCCGCAACCCCAAGACCCTGTCGGGCGGGGAGACCTTCCTGGCATCCCTCGCGCTGGCCCTGGCACTGGTGGAGCTTCACAGCCGCTTCGGCGCGCGGCTTGGCGCGCTCTTCCTCGACTAGGGATTCGGGTCTCTCGATCTCGACGCGCTCGCCAGCTCACTCGCCGTCCTTCAAGCCGAGACAGGCGGGGACAAGCTCGTCGCGGTCATCAGCCACCTGCACGCCGTCGCCGAGGCAGTCGAAGACGTGATGTGGGTGGAGCGCCAGCCCGACGGATCCAGCGTCCGCTGGCTGACCACAGCCGAGCGGGACGCGCTGGCCAGGCAAGAAGTGTCAAGCGGACTGCTCAACCTGATATGACCGGCCCGCTTCTGGCCTCACATGAGATAGCCGGCCACCTGCCTATAAGGATGGCGACGCCGAAGGGCTATGCCTGCCTGCGCCGGCGGGAAGCTCGCGGCGGTTTTGTCAGTGCCGCCTGCGACACTGAGCCTGGTTCCGCTTCCCTAGCTGTGACCTGGATCGTCGAGTTCGCGCAGGGCCGGGACCGCGAAGGGAGGTGATGTTGCTGATGGCCAAGAGCGCAGAGACTCTCTTCCACGAATTCACCGCGAACGCGGCCGCTGACGTAGCCATGTCGTCGCTACGCGCGAAGGACGCCTTACTGCATCTGGCGTTGATGGCGGCTCATCTAGGCGACGGGCAGGTCGTTGACGGCCTGACCTTGGCCGCCCTGATCGGTGATGACCTGGTTGACCTTCGCGCGGTGATGAGCGCTGACAGCGACGAGGCGGGGGCGGCTGAAGGCGTGCTGCGCAGGTGGGTGAAGAAGGGCTGGGTGCATCGCAGTGTCGATCCCGAGACGAGGATTGAGCGGTACCAGCTGACCTCGGGGGCCAGCCACGCGGTCCGGCAGATGCGTGATCTTCAGCAGCCCGGCTCCACAGCGACGGAGTCGGCCCTGTCCATGGTGATGGCGGAGATACGGCGCATCGCCGGCCAGGCTAACCCTGACCCAGCAGTCCGGATCCGGACTGCT
>PMST01000520.1 GCA_003168295.1 Actinomycetota bacterium | reverse complement strand
CTCGGCCGGGCGCGCTCCATCGTGCACTTTGACCCGCTGCTCGCGGCCGCGCGCAACCGGCCCACCGCCGTCGCCATCACCGGCGAACCCGGCGGCGGCAAGACGACGCTGGCCATGCTGCTGATCTACCAGCTGGCGCTGCGCGGCGCGACGGTGGCGGTGATCGACCCGAAGGGCGACGCNNTGAGCGAAGAGCGGGAAAGCGCCATGATCCAGGCGGTGGGCGCGGTGGCCGGCACCGAGCGGCCCAGCCTCGGGAAGGTCATCACCCACCTGGAGGAGGCCGACGATCCGGCCTGGAAGAACACTGGCGCGGTCATGCGGTCGATCTCCGAGATGCGGCTGGCCCGGCTGTGCTTCGCCCCGTCTGCGGGTCAGCAGATCGACGCGGAAGGCTGGACGACGGTCTTCACGCTGGCCGGGCTGACCCTGCCTGATACCACCACCAGCCGGGACGATTACTCCTACGAGCAGCGGCTGTCGGTCGCGCTGCTCTACCTGGTGTCCCAGTTCGCCCGCAAGCTCCTGAACGGCATCGACAGGACCGCGCCCAAGGCGATCTTCCTGGACGAGGCGTGGGCGATCACGTCTACGCCCGAGGGCGCCAAGCTGGTGCCGGAGGTGTCCAGGATGGGCCGGTCCAGGAACACGGCGCTGATCCTGGTCTCGCAGAACGCCGGTGACCTGCTGAACGAGCAGGTGACCAACTGCCTGTCCGGGGTCTTCGCGTTCCGGTCGACCGAGCGCGGCGAGGTAGCGAACGTGATGTCGCTGCTCGGGGTGGCGCCGTCGGATGAGCACAAGGCGGTGCTGCGTTCCCTCGGCAACGGCGAGTGCATTTACCGCGATCTGGACGACCGGGCCGGCCGGATCGGGATCGACCTGGTCTCCGATGAACTGAGGGACTGGATCGACACCAACCCCACCCGGGCCAAGAGCCAGGCCGAGGCCAGGACCAAACGATCGCCCCGCGCCGACGATCTTCCCCAGCCGAGCGAACACGCATCGGCAGTAGGCACGTCCTCGACCCGAACGCGAGCCGCGGAAGCGTCGTCGTAACCGGCAGAACCAGGAGTTCTCCCTGATGGCTATCTCGCTATCCCCGCTCCAGCCTGGTGCGCGGGCCCGCACTGACTCATCGGTTCGCGGTCGCCACGTCGTGCGCTGGGCTGTCCGGGTGCTCCTGCTGGTCGTGGCGCTGCTCGCGATGGCCACGCCAGCGCTCGCCGCGACCCACGCGGCCCCGGGCGCTCACACCTCCAGCCCAGCCCAGGCCACGTCGGCGGCCAAGGCAACCCCCGCCTCCCAGGTCAGCCTGACCGCGATGGTCACGCCGGACCTGACCCAAGAACCCGGCGGGGTCTGCCAGGTGCCGGGCATCGGAGACATCGGCGGCCTCGTCGGGTTGTGCTCACAGGGTTCGAGCGGGCTCGTCGGCGACCTGAACAACATCTGCGAACCCTCGCTGCCCCAGCCCGAGCAGGCGACCGGCGGCATCGACGCGATGGTCGAACCGCCTGCCACCGCGGCCGGCGGGAAGACGCTGTATGACAACTACGGGATCTCCGGCCAGTTCTGGGCCGCCCATGGCCTGCAGTGTTCCGACATGACCTCGCTGATCGGCAACAACGTGGCCGGCATGGTCTTCGACGCGGCCAAGTCCCTGGACCGGGTGACGATCACGGTCTATCAGTCGGCGGCGGGCAATAACATCCTCACCTGGCTGCAGAACGCCGTGAACGGGCTGATCAGCGCGCTCGGCAACGCGATCTACTTCCCCTACCTGGCGCCGGTAGTCATCCTCGGTGCGATCTGGCTGGCCTGGCAGGGCCTGATCCGCAAGCGGGCCACCCGCACCATCGAGGGCACGCTGTGGATGGTGGTGGCCTGCGCGGCCGCGATCGCGCTGATCGGCAAGCCCGCGGACTTCACCGGGGTCGGGACGACCGTCTCCAACGGCGCCACCCAGGTGCTCAACACGGCATTCGCCAAGCTGCCGACCCCGGCCGGAAGTAACTGCCTGCCGGTGCAGGCCGGCGACCCGCAGAGCGTCACCTCCAACTACGCCTTCACCTCGGGTAACGGCCTGGTGGACCAGAACGCTAACGAGCTGTGGTCGGTCCTGGTGTGCGAGCCGTGGCTGTATGGGGAGTTCGGCACCACCGCGGCCACTAACAGCAACGGCAGCCAGACCGTGGTGGGCCAATACGGCAGGCAGCTGCTCTGGTCACAGGCGATCGCGGCCAATGAGACGCCCACCAATGCGCTGATCCAGGCCAAGCAGGCGACCTATACCGGTATCGCGAACTCGCTCCAGCAGAACGATCCCGGTGTCTACCCCTTGTTCCAGGGGAACCAGTGGACCACCCGGCTGGAGATCGCCTTCGCCTCGGTGTTCGCCGCGCTCGTGGCCGGCCTGCTGATCTTGCTGATCGCGCTGACACTGATCGTGCTCAAGCTCGGCTTCCTGCTGCTGCTCGTGGCCGGCCCGTTCTTCCTGATCGTCGGCACGCATCCGGGGTTCGGCCGGGTCATCGCGATCCGCTGGTTCGAGATGCTTGTCGGCGTCTTGATGAAACAGGTCGCGATCGCGATCGTGCTGAGCGTCCTGCTCTACTGCTACTCGCTCATCATGGGGACCTCTGCCGCGGTGCTGCCGTGGGCGCTGAAGATCCTGATGATTTCGCTGGTCACGGTGGCGGTGTT
>PMST01000283.1 GCA_003168295.1 Actinomycetota bacterium | reverse complement strand
CCGGCCAAGGCCGCCCCCGGAGAACCGTCACGGGCGAACCGAGCGCAGCACCCCGGATCGTTCGGAAATCAGGTCTCTTGCCGGATGGCCCGGCGGTTTCACCCATCCAGGCCGGCCAGCGGAGCGGGAAAGCAGACCGGCAGCTGCCCATGCCGCGCAAATCACAGCAACGATGCGATGCCCGCTCACCCAGGGAGCGGCGAGGCTTAGGAGCGCCCGATGAAAAGAACAGGTACACGAAGCCGAACCGACTATTCGTGCCCCGTTCACGCTGAACGTGCGGCTGACGGCACAAACGGTCAGAGACGTTGACTTCAGAGAGGAAATCATGCCCATTTACCAGTGCATCAGTCCAGAAGGGCTACTCGACGAATCCACCAGGGGAAATCTCGCCGAGGAGATCACCCGTATTCACTGCGACGCGACCGGCGTCCCGCCGTCGTTCGTCAACGTCACCTTCACCGACGTGCCGGACGGAAGGTACTTCGTGGCCGGGGAACCGACTACCCACTCAGTCGTGAACGGCGCCATCCGCGCTGGCCACGATGTCGCGACGCGGCAGACGATACTCAGGAATCTCTCGCAGACGTGGACCCGCCTTACCGGCCAGCCGGAGGAGGAACTTCTCATCTCGCTGTGGGAGAACCAGGCGGAAAACGCGATGGAGGCCGGATCGATCTTCCCGGCCGTCGGCCAGGAACAGCAGTCGCTGAACAAAACCGCGTCCGGCTGAGCGATAACTACATGTACCTCGCCGCCCGTCATAAGCGCTGGAGACTTCGTGGCCGATTCACTTTCGTCATCAGGACCGCTCGCCGGCGTTCGGGTGCTTGACCTCACCGACGGCCTCGGCGAGCTGGGCCCGCGTCACCTCGCCGATCTCGGCGCGGAGGTGATCAGGGTCGAGTCGCCGGGCGGCGGCGGGTCCTGGTCTCTCGGCCCGCTGGCGGCTGGGGTCAGCCTGCGCTACCTGACGCACAACGCGAACAAGCGGGCGATCGAAGTCGACCTGGCCACCGATGCCGGTCGTGACCAGTTCCTCGCGCTGGCGGCAACGGCCGCGGCGGCGGTCGCGGAGTGCGAGCTACTGGCCAGCGCGGCCAGCGTCCTGTGCGGCCCGGAGGCTCTCACCGCCGTGCTGGACCATGCCCGCGAAGCGTCCGGCATGGAATCAGTGACCCTCCTGGAACGCGGTCCCAGCATCAGTAACGCGACCGCGCGAACGGTCGGCTGGACGCCCGTCGCCGTCTCCGGCGGACCACCGATAGCCCGGCCGGACGATGCGGCCGTGGCGGTCCTGGCCACGGGTAGCCTGTGCCTGGCGCTGGGTGGGCGGGCGCTGCCCGCCACCGGCCGCAGGAGCCTGGGTGCGTTCGCTGCCTTGGCTGCCGCCGCGCTCGGGCAGCAGCGGCTCGCCGCGGCGGCCGAGGCGGTCCGCCCCATCGCCGAGGCTGACCGGATGCGGACGGCGCTGCTCGCCACAGTCAGCCACGATCTGCGCACGCCGCTGGCCGCGGCCCAGGCCGCGGTCAGCTGCCTGCGTTCTGGTGACATCCAGCTGACTGCGGAGGATCATGACGAACTGCTGGCTACCGCCGATGCGTCGCTGAACCAGCTCGCCCATCTGATTGGCAGCCTGCTGGACGTGAGCCGACTGCAGGCCGGTGCGCTGCCAGTGTTTCCTAGGCCGGCCGATCTCGGGGAGATCATCGCCTGCTCACTCGATGGTTTCGGACCTGCGGCGCGGGCCGTCACGGTGGACTTCCCACCTGACCTGCCCCAGGTCATGGTCGATCCGCCGATCATGGAACGGATCATCGTGAACCTGGCCGGTAACGCACTGCGGTACTCTCCCGCCGGATCACCGCCGGTGCTGACGGCGGATGCCCGCGGCGACCGGGTCGAGCTGCGCGTTATCGACCGCGGGCCGGGCATCCCTGAGGCCGATCGGGACCGGGCGTTCATGCCCTTTCAGCGGCTCGGCGACACCGGCAAGACCACCGGCGTCGGGCTCGGGCTCACGGTGTCCCGCGGCTTGACCGAGGCGATGGGCGGCACGCTGGAACCGGAGAAAACACCTGGCGGCGGGCTGACCATGACCATTTCGCTACCCGCGGCAGCCGACCCGCGGTCCGGGCGGCACGCGGCGCACTCTGGCGGCGGCTCCGTCGCGATCGTAGAACCGGTTCCGCATTCCAGGACGGCGCGCTGGGCCGGGGCCCACCAGGTCATGTCCGACTGGCTCGCCGCCGCCAGGGCGTCGGCCACCAGGGACGACTTGCCGATGCCGGGCTCGCCCTTGGCCAGGTCGGCCAGCACCTGACCGCGGCGCTCCCCGTCGATCAGCGCATCGACCATCAGCCTGGCATCCGGTCGTCCCCTTGGTGCAGCGCGGCTGGCTTGCTCGCGCGGCTGGCCTGCGCATCAAGAGCTAAGCTGGCGCGCTGAACACGGAAACCTCAGGGAGTGCGGGGGGACGGGGCGAGCAAGCCCAGGGCACGGGCCCGGGTAACAGCCTCGGTGCGACGGTGCGCGCCGAGCTTGGCGAAGATGTGGCGCGAGTGCGTGCGGACCGTGTTCAGCGACACCGACAGCTCGCGGCCGATCTCCTGGGCCGACAAGTTGGTCGGCAGATACCGCAGCACGCGGATCTCACTTTGACTGAGCGGTTCCGCCAGCTGTGGGGACGACCCGCCAAGACCCCCTTGCGCTCGGGGGGATGGAATCCCCCCAGGCCCCGCTGGAAGCCGGCTGAGGATCTCAGCGATCAGGGCCGCGTGCTTGGCGCAGTCCCGGGCGTGGCGCTGGAGCAGCCGCGGAGCAGGGTGAATGAGGAAAGCCGACAGCGCGCCGTCGGGCGCGGCCAGATCCAGTGCGCGCTCCTGGGCGCGCCCGGCGGCGCCGGGATCGCTGAGCGCGTCCCGGGCAATTGCCTCCAGCAGGAACACGTGCACCAGCCAGGTCCACGAGTCTACCGAAGCGGAGCCGTCCAGGGCCGGCGCGAGCGCGATGGTCGCCGCGTGCGGGTCGTCCTGGGCGAGCCGCAGCGCCGCCACGGCAACGCATGTCTCTCCCCGTTGTTGGTCTTCTTCGCCGAGTCCGGCGAGGGCGCGCTCGGCGCGCTCCGTCTCGCCCAGGCGTACCAGTGCGTGCAGTTGCAGTACCCGCGTCCTCGTAAGGAGGTAGTGCGGCGCGGCGAGGCCGCCCGCCAGCCGCTCGGCGGCTCGGAAGGCGGCCAGCGACTCCTGATCGTGGCCGCTCGCCAGCTCGAACACCCCGCGGATGTAGTAGATCGCCAGCGCCGCCGCGGGTTCGGCTTCCGCTCTGAGGGTGCGCTCGGCGCGGCGGACCCAGGTCTCTGCCTCCTCCAGCCGCCTTTGCAAGACCCGCTCGTCTGCCAGTGCCACGTAGGCGAGGCCGGCGGTCGGCTCGTCGGTCCAGCCGTGCCGCCGCGCCAGCTCGACCGCCTGCGTGCCGCGCTCCGCGACCAGCGCGTAGGGCGACCGGACGACCGCGACCGCCGCGAGGTACGCGAGGCCGCTGAACTCAAGAAACGGACGCCCGATCTGGCGCGCTAGCGCCACGCCTTGCTCCAGGTGCCGCTCCGCCTGCTCAAACCGCGCCGTCCAGAATTCGGTGATGCCGAGGCTGATCAGTGCCAGCCCGCGCAGCTCCTCGCCCAGGCCAAGCTGCGCTGCTTCCGGAGCCTCGGCCGCCGCCTGCAGCCGTTGCGCCTCCTCGGCCACGGCCTGCAGGTTCCCGCGCTGGCGAGCCAGCAGCAGCCGGACGATCCCGAGCAGCAACTGCACCTGGCCGCGCCGGCCGACCGACACCGACATTCTCGCCGCCAGCTCCAGGTACCGCTCCGCTGCCTCCAGCGATCCCTGCGCCAGCTCATCGGCCGCTACCAGCGCCGCCAGCTCAGCATTTGCCGCGCGGGCCTCGGCGGGGAACCTGGCCAGGATCGCGTGCACGGTGCCGGCCTGCCCGCCCAGCTGCAGGCCGGGCCAGTGGTCAGCCAGCAGGCGAGCAGCCAAGTCCCAGTCCTGCGCCCCCTGGGCGTGCCGGATCGCCTCCACCGGGTACCCGTGCCCGGCAAACCACTTCGCCGCCGCAACGTGTAGCGCGGCGACCTCGCCCGGCCCGGTATGCCGCAGCTCGAGCTGCAGCAGGTCGCCGAACAGGTGGTGGTAGCGGAACCAGACCCGCCGCGCGTCCAATGCCGCCACGAACGCGTTCGCCTCCTCCAGGTCCTGCAAGACCCGCTCGCCGCCACTGCTCCCGGTCAGGGCATCAGCGAGCTCGCC
>PMST01000619.1 GCA_003168295.1 Actinomycetota bacterium | reverse complement strand
TATCGTCGCCCGGTACTGGGCCGACTGATCAGAAGCTGACATTGCCAGTGCGCTGGGCTGCCGTCCGGGAACGGTGAAGTCTCTCGCGTCCCGGGCTCTGGACCAGCTGCGCAAGGAGGTAGGACACCATGACGCGCCGCGCGGGCTGGCCTCACCACTGGTGAGCGCAACCCCGGCGGTGACCGACGCCGCTGCCAGCAGCCCGCGGTGTCGAGTGCGGCCAGGTTCGCGGCTGAGAGCATCCCGGCGTCAGCGACGACGGCGAAGTTCTCGATGCCGTGCCGGGCGCGGAACTGGCTGATGATCGGCAGGATTGTGTGCTTCAGTGCCCGGCGCCGGTGAGATGTACGCGGTCCGGGAGGCGTTGTCCCGACTCGGGCTGGGGCTGGCCTAGCGCCTCGCCGGACGGTATCTATGCTGAACGGTCAGGCAACAGGTGTCGCGCCTAACTGGCGGATCTGGGCATGGCTACGGACATGAACCTACATCCGGATCTGCATTGCGGACTCGAGCTGGCAGCTGGACCGGGTTTACTTCCTGGCCTTCTTGAACCCCTCACGGACAACCGGATCCTGCCGCCGCAGTACCGCGTTCTCACGCCGGGGCACCAGCAGCTCAGCACCCTTCGCCAGATCGCCGCGGAACACCAGGCAGGCCAGCCAGGGCGAGTACCTGGCACGTGAGCAAGTAGACGATCTTGAGCAGCACCCGGCAAGCTGACCAGCAACACGTCACGCCTGCTGGCGAAAGCCCAGGTCAGCCGCTTAATCAAGTAGTCAAGCAACAGGTTGCTCATCGGCGTCGCCGTGGCGCTCCAGGCCTGCCTCGTGACGCTGAGAAGCGTCTTCGCGGAGACGCCGCTCTGGCGTCTCACCGACGACCTGCGCCGTTGCGGCAGGATGACGACTAGGACGCAGATTTTACTATCTGAAAAACAATTCAGACTCTGGACAAGGTGCGATCTGACGGTTTACGCTCTGGCAACAACCCAGGGACAAGCGGGAGCGATTGTTGTGATACGCCGCAATCCAGACGTGCTTGACCTCTACCGCCGCATGAGTGTCATCCGGCAGTTCGAGGAACGGTGCCTTGAGCTCAGCCGCGAGGGCTTCATCAAGGGATCGATACATATGTGCCTGGGCCAGGAAGCGATTCCGGTTGGTGTATCAGCGGCCCTGGAACCCGGTGACCGGGTGATCGCGACGTACCGGGGCCACGGCTGGGCGATCTCGCTCGGCGTGCCCCTCGAACCCCTCCTCGGTGAGATCTGCCAGCGGGCGGATGGGCTGAACGGCGGCCGGTGCGGCTCCCCGCTGCTATCCGCCCCGGAGTACGGCTTCCTCGGGGAGAACTCGATCGTCGGGGCTGGCCTGCCGGTAGCCGCCGGCGTCGCCATGGCCGCGCAGTACCTCCAGAGCGGCCGGGTTGTCGTCGTGTCCGTCGGCGACGGGGCGCTGAACCAGGGGTCCCTGCACGAAGGCCTGGTGTTCGCGGCGGCCAAGAACCTGCCGCTCGTCATCGTGTGCGAGAACAACGGCTGGTCGGAGCTGACGCCATCCGCTTCCTTCCTGCGGACCGCCGACCTGGCAGACCGCGTTGCCGGCTACCGCATTCCGGCCGAGGTCGTCGACGGCTGCGACGCAGAGGCGGTCCTCGACGCCGCGGCCTGGGCCACCGCCGAGGCCCGGGGCGGCCGGGGACCGGTCTTCCTGGAGTGCAAGACCGTTCGCCTCGGCGGCCACTACAACGGTGACATCGAGCATTACCGGCCGCTTGAGGATGCCGAGCGGGCCAGGCACGACGAGCCGCTCGCCCGGCTGCGCCGTCAGCTGGCGGGCGAGCGCGACGACTCGGCCGCGGTGCTCGGAGCTATCGATGCCGAGGTGGGCGACCAGATCGTCGCGGTCACCGAGGCCGTCCGCGCCATGGCCGAGCCCGCCGCCGAGACAGCGGCCGCGCATGTGGTAGCCGATCCGCCCGGCGCTGCCGGCCGGGACGGCGGGTCGCCGCCCGGCGACTCCCAGACGGTCGAGCTCACCTACCAGCGCGCCATCAACCGGGCGCTGCGGGACGAGCTGGCCAGCCGTCCGGAGGTGATCCTCTACGGCGAGGATGTCGGCACCGCCGGAGGGATCTTCGGGGTGTCGCGTGGCCTGCAAAAGGACTTCGGGCCTGCCCGCGTCTTCGACACCCCGATCTCGGAGAGTGCGATACTCGGCTCCGCGGTGGGCGCGGCCATGGAGGGCATGAAGCCGGTAGTCGAGATCATGTGGGGGGACTTCCTGCTCGTCGCGCTCGACCAGCTCATCAACCAGGCCGCCAACGTCCGGTTCATCAATCGATCCCGGCTGCACGCCCCGATGGTCGTCCGTTTCCAGCAGGGAGCCACCCCCGGTGCCTGTGCCCAGCACACGCAGAGCCTGGAAGCATTCCTGGCCCACATCCCCGGCCTCAAGGTCGGCGTCCCGGCGACCCCAGCCGACGGGTACGCCATGACCAGAGCAGCGGTCGCCGACCCGGATCCCGTCCTGCTGGCCGAAGCCCGGGAGCTGTACCAGGTGAGCGGCCCGGTCCATACCGACGGGCCGGCGCAGGCGGCGGCGGGGGCGAGGATCCACCGCCAGGGCTCCGATGTTGCCATCCTGACCTGGGGACCGATGCTGCACCGGGCCCTGGACGCGGCCAGCCGCCTGGCCGACGCGGGTCACGAGGCCTGCGTTGTCGACCTGCGGTGGCTTCGCCCTCTCGATGACGACACCATCGATGCTGCCGTCCGCCAGTGCCACGGCCGCGTCATCGTCGCGCACGAGGCGAATGTAACCGGCGGCTTCGGCGCTGAGGTGGCGGCCCGGATAAGCGAGCGGCATTTCGGCACGTTGACGGCGCCCGTACGCCGGGTGGGCGCACCTGACGTGCGAATCCCGGCCGCGCCGGCCCTGCAGGAGGCCGTCCTGCCATCAGCCGGCTGGCTGGTGAACGCCGCTCTGAAGTTGCTGGGCGATCCGGTGTACACGGCCAACGAGAAGTTAGAAGGTACGCAGATGGAACGGCTGTGTTTCGTGATGGAGCTCAATCCGGGACAGGAAGAGAAATACGACCGGGTCCACCGGGAGATGTTCCCCGAGATGCACGACGCGCTCGTCGAAGCCGGGTATGAGAACTACACGATTTTCCGGCTGCGGACGACCGTCGTCGGCTACGCCGAGTGCGTTCCGGATGCGTCCACGGTCCTGGACCGGATGGCCCGCCACCCGGTGAGCACCCGGTGGGCCGAGACGCTGGCCGGCGTGGCCAAGCACAAGCTGGAGATGGCCGAGCAGGTCTGGCGTTTGTGATGGCGGTCCACTCCATCTTCCATGTCGGCTTCGTCGTGCGCGACCTCGACGCGAGCATCCGCTTCTACACCGAAGGGCTCGGGCTGAGGCTCCGCCACCGGCAGACTCAGGACAACCCCTACACCAGGTCACTGGTCGGCTATCCCGACGCCAGCCTGCGCGTCGCCCAGTTCAACCTGCCCGCCGGCGAGCCCCCCGCATCCGGTCACATCCTCGAGCTCGTCGAGTATGTGACGCCGGCAGGCGGGCCGGTTGACCTGGAGCGCAATACCATTGGCGCCGGGCATCTGGCCTTCCTGGTCGATGACATCGAGACCATGACGGCCAGCCTCACCGCGCTGGGCGCGACGCCCCTGAGCGAGCCCAACGAGATCACCGCGGGGATCAACAAAGGCGGCAAGGCTCTGTACCTGCACGACCCCGATGGGGTCATGCTTGAACTGCTCCAGCCCGCGAACATGACCGTCAAGGCCGTCAGGTGAGCGACCAGGCGGGCGGCCGTTACCGTCCGCCCGACTTCACCGGGACGACCGCCGTCGTGACCGGCGGCGGTCAGGGCATCGGTGCGGCGATCGCGCGGGCACTGGCCGGCTGCGGAGCCCGTGTCGTCATCAGCGGCCGCCACGAGAGCACGCTGAAGGCCGTCGCCGGCGAGATCGCGGAGAGCGGCGGCGCCTGCGGCTGGGTGGCCGGGAGCGTCACCGACCCTGAGCACGTCACCGAGCTGATGGTCACGGCCGCCGGCGCTGACGGCGTGATCCACGCCCTGGTCAATAACGCGGGCATCGCCGGGCCCACCGCGCCGCTGGCCGACCTGAGCCTGGCGGACTGGAACGAGACGATCGCGGTCAACCTGACCGGGGTCTTCCTGGCCTGCCGCGAGGCCATCCCGTATCTGCGGGCCGCGCTCCGGGGGAAAATCGTCAACATCGGCTCGGCCTCGGGCAAGCGGCCGCTGCCGAACCGCACGCCGTATACGGCCGCCAAGCTCGGCGTCGTGGGCCTGACGCGCTCACTGGCTCACGAGCTGGGCCCGGACAACATCAGCGTCAACACCATTTCCCCCTTCGGGGTTGATAACCCGCGGCTCGACCGCGTGATCTCGGAAATGGCGCAGGTCAGCGGGCGCAGCCCGGCCGAAGTACGCGAGGGGCTGACCTCGGCGACCGCGTTCGGCCGCGGGGTGACCGAGGACGACGTGGCGCGCCTGACTCTCATGCTCTGCTCCTCCGTGGCGGACGACATGACCGGCCAGGACATCAACATGACAGCGGGCCTGGTCATGTACTAGCGCCCGCATCGGGCTGATCCGCCAGCCAGCAACAGGAGGCAAACCCGAATGGACCCGATAGCGATTGGACTGATCGGATGCGGCGGCATGGGGCGCCGGCACCTGCGCGCATACGCGGCGGTCGCTGACGTCAGCCCAGGCGAATTCGACCTCGTCGCCGTCTGCGACCAGCGGCCCGATGCCGCCGCCCAGGCCGCCGACCTGGCGGAGGAACTGCTCGGCACCCGGCCGCGGATGTTCAGCACGCACGATGAGCTGATCGCGAGCGGGATCGCCGAAGCCGTTGACGTGGTGACCGACCCGTCAGCGCACCACCTCGTCGCCGGGGCGGCGCTGTTGTCAGGCCTGCACGTGAGCTGCGAGAAGCCACTCGGGATAACGGTCCGGGCCTGCCGGGAAATCATCGACTCGGCCCGGCCCGGCGTCGTGCTGTCGACGGCCGAGAACTACCGCCGGGACGGCCCCAACCGGCTCGCACGCCGCGTTCTGGATGCGGGGCTCCTCGGCCATGTGCACGCGATGGTCGAGACAGCAATCGGAGGCAGCGACGGAGTGCTCATCAGCCCGTGGCGCCACATTCGCGAGTCGGGTCCGATGGCCCTGGACATGGGCGTGCACTTCCTGGACATCTTCAACTATTTTCTCGGCGACCTGAAGACCGCCTACGGGTCGACCTTCATCGCAGAGCCGGTCCGGCGCAGTGCACTGGGCGCTCCGGCCGCACCCGGGATCGACTACTTTGAGCCCGGCTCCTTCCGCGCGACAGGCAGCGACTCGCTGGCGGGGCTATACCAGAGCGAATCCGGCGTTTTTGTGCAGCTCACCTACATCCCGTCGGGACCGGGCACGCATTTCCGGCAGCGCACGGTCCACGGCCGGAACGGTTCAATGTCGGTGCCGAGGGACCGGACCGGCGGCCAGGTGACCGTGCAGCTCGGCAGTGAGCCGCTATCCGGCGCCGCGCTCCGCGAGGCCGTCGGAGGCTTTGCGCTCGACGGCATCGCGGCCGCCTTCTTCGGGCCGGAGGGGACCGAATACAGCCATCCGTCCCAGTACGTCGACGCTGCCAACATCGGGATCGAACTGGACGACTTCGCACAGGCCATCCGGTCGGACAAGCCCGTCGAGATCGACGGCCGCGGCGGCCTGGCCGCTGTCGCCGGGGTGTGGGCACTGGCCGAGTCGGAGCATCTCGGCCGGGCCGTTGCCATCGCCGACGTCGCATCCGGTGCTGTCCGGGCCGCGCAGGCGGAACTAGACGCTTACCTGGGGTTGTAGCCATGACCGATCTGACACCTTTCCTCGAGTCCCCCTTCAAGCAGGTCGCCTTCGTCGTCGAGGACCTGGACGCCTCGGTCCGCGCCTGGCATCAGCGCCTGGGCATCGGGCCGTGGACGGCCTGGCGCCTCGGGCCCCAGGTCCTGCAGGACATGACCTACCTCGAAAAGCCGGCCGAGTTCGAGTTCCGGCACGCCCTGGCCTGGCAGGGCGACGTCCAGTTCGAGCTGGTTCAGCCGATCAGCGGCCCCAGCATCTTTGCCGATCATCTGCGCGAGCACGGGCCCGGCCCGCACCACGTCGGTAAGTACGTGGCCGACCACCCGGCCGCCATCCGGGCTGTCCTGGCCGACGGCTTCACGCCGATCCAGAGCGCCCATGGTTTCGGCGCCCACGGCGACGGTGCCTTCGCCTATTTCACCCCGCCTGGAGCCGCCGGGCTGATCGTGGAGCTGATCGAGGCCCCGAAGGTACGGATCGAGCCCGAGTTCGTGTATCCCCCCGCAGCGGGTTAGGGAGGTGGGTGCCGTGCGCATCGCATCGGTGGAGGCTATCCCGGCGGGGACGGCCTGCTATGTCAGGGTCACGGCCGAGGACGGTACCACGGGGGTGGGGGAGTCGACGTACTTCGGCTGGCCGGCCGCTATAGCTGAGATCGTCCGGTCGTTCGAGCCGTTCCTGAAGGGCAAGGACGCCACCGACGTCGAGCATCACTGGCTGTCGCTCTACCGGGCCCTGAGTTTCCGCGGGATGGCGATATCGGGGGCCATCAGCGCCGTCGACCAGGCCCTGTGGGACCTGCGGGGTAAGCACTTCGAGGTTCCCGTGTGGCAGCTCCTGGGCGGGCGTGCCCGCCGGGCGGTCCGGGCCATGCGGGTGGTCGACACCGGCACGCTCGAGGAGGTCGTGGCGGCCTCCCGCGCGGCCGTCGAGGATGACGGTTACACGGCCCTGAAGATCCTGCTGTTCCAGGACGAGCACCACCGTATGCGCCAGGCCGAGCGGATCGCCGATCTTGTCGAGCGCTTCGCCGCCATCCGGGAGACCGTAGGCTGGCACATCGATCTGGGTGTCGAGCTGCACCGCAACATGTCGGCCGCCAACGCCGTGCTCGTGTGCGCCGAGCTGGCCCGCTACCGGCCGCTGTTCGTCGAGGATCCGATCCCACCCGACAGCGTCTCCGCCCTCCGGGCGTTCGCCGCCAAGGTAGGCGTGCCGGTGGCGGCAGGCGAACGCAACACCACCATCTGGGAGTTCGCCGAGTACCTCGAGCGGCCGGGCGTGGACTTCATCCGTCCCGACGTCGGCATCGCCGGGGGCGTCACCCACGTGAAGAAGATCTGCGCCCTGGCCGAGGCGTTCCACGCTGACATCCTCCCGCATGCGGTCCCGTCCGGCCCGGTGGCGGTCGCCGCCCACGTTCAGCTCGGTATGTGCACCCCCAACTGGGAGCTCCAGGAGCACCGGCCGCAGGCCACGGCCTGGAGCGACGTGGTCGACGAGGTGGTTCCGGTCCGGGACGGCTATCTCATCCCGCCGGACCGCCCCGGCCTCGGCATCGACCTCGACGACGCCGGACTGGCTAAGCACCCGCCTCGAAGCGCCGACATCTCGCACGCCGCGCTGCGTGAAGACGACTCGGTGGCCATCAGATGAGCGGGAACCGTCCCCGGGTCGGGCTCGCTTGCAGCGAGCCGGTCTTCCAGACCTACATCGACCCGGCCGACGTCAGGCGTCTGGAAACCCGCGCGGACTTCGTATTCCAGGCGTTCAGCCGGGACAGCAGCAGCCTGCGGCCGGTGCCCAGGGACGCGGTGGCCGAAGCCGAGCTCGCCCGCTTCGCCGCGGATCTGAATGTCCTGGTGGTCTGCCACGGATCACCGTTCGTGAGCGACGATGTCCTGCTCAGCGCGACCCGGCTCAGCCTGCTCGGCGAACTCGAGGGCGACCGGTTCTCCTATCACTTCAGCCTGGACGCGGCGGCGGCCAGGGGGCTGCAGGTCGTCGACACCTCCCACGGGTCATCGTGGCCGACGGCTGAGTGGGCGCTGGCCCTTGCTCTGATCGGGCTGCGCAACGCCGGGGCGCTGTTCCGGCGCATCATCGCCCACCAGAGCGCCTTCCCCGGCGGTGTACGGCCGAGGTCGGGTCCGGGCTACGACGAAGCCGAGCTCAGCGGCAAGCGGGTCGGGATGATCGGCTTCGGCCACGTCGCCCGGCGGCTGACCGAACTGCTCCGGCCCTTCGGAGCCGACATCGTCGCCTTCGATCCTTTCGTGCCGCGGGAGCTGGCCGGCGCCTACGGGATGACCTTCGGCCCGCTACCCGCCGTCATGGCCCGCGACGTGGTCTTCTCGCTGGTGCCGCTGACGCCCGGCACGACCGGGATGATCGGGGCCAAGGAACTCGCCCGGCTCCGGCCGGGCAGCGTCTTCGTCAACGTGTCCCGCGGCGCCGTGGTCGACAGCGATGCGCTCCTGGCCCGGCTGGCCGCAGGCGACATCATCGCCTGCCTGGATGTGTTCGACCCGGAGCCCGTACCGGTTGATTCGCCCATCATCGACCTGCCCAATGTCTTCCTGTCACCGCACGTAGCAGGCGTCACCGAGGAGAGCCGACGCCGGTTCTTCCACCTGATGGTCGCCGAAGTTATCCGTCACCTTGATGGCCTTGAGCCACTCGCGGAGCTGACGCCGAACATCGTCTCGCTTCGCCTCAACGCCGCTGAATTGCCGGCATGACCGCTGACGTCCGGTATCAGCCGGGGAAAGTGCCCAATCCCGTTGCCAGTTAGGCCCCGCATCAGTCCGCACCGATCCATTCGTCCGGCCCAGCAAGGGCGCAGCCGCTAGCGAAGGAAAACCAAGATGAGACCAAGAGCCAGATCCAGCAGATCAGCGTCCGGACAAAGGGGCGGGGGCAGCCCGGGACGGCGGCGGCGGATGGCCGCGGCCGGAGCTGTGCTCGTCCTGGTGGGCGCGGCCGCCGCCTGCAGCAGCTCCGGCAGCAGCTCTGCTGCCGGGGGGACCAGCACATCGGGCAAGCTGTCGGGGAACCTGACCATATCGGTGCAGGTCTTCGGGGCGCCGATCATCGCCCCCGTGATCAAGGCCTTCCAAAAGGCCAATCCCGGCGTCAAGGTCCAGGAGTCTGTGGCTGCCTCGGCGGCCGGGACCGCCTACCAGACGAGCCTGCTGACCGAGAAACTGGCAGGCAACCTGCCGGACATCGTGAACCCCCAGGACGTGCTGTCGCCGACGTTGAGCACGGACGGAATCACTCAGAGCCTGAGCCCGTACCTGGCTAAGGGCCAGCCGTATCAGCAGAGCTACTGGCTCCCGAACATCCTCGCCTCTTATATCCCCACGATTGGCCCGCAGAAGGGCCAGGTGTACGCGCTCCCCAACGAGGCCGACGCCGTCGTGGTGTACTACAACAAGGACGAGTTCTCCAAGGCCGGCGTCCCCGATCCGACCAACAACTGGACCTGGTCCCAGATGATCGCCGACGCGGCCAAGCTCAAGGTCTCCAAGGGCGGCACCCAGACGCAATGGGGGCTGTGCGACACGCCCGACTGGCAGGCTCTGTATAACCCGCTCATGAAGGCCTTCGGCGTGACGTCCCTGTCCGAGACCAAGGCTGACCTTTCCTCGCCTGGAGCCCTCAAGGCGTGGCAGATGCTGGTGGAGCCCACCCAGAACGGTGACGCCGTGCCCTACGCGACGTACCTGTCGGCGTCCGGTCAGTGCAGCACGCTCTTCGACTCCGGCCAGGCCTCGATGTTCTTCGGCGTCCGGGGCAACCTGCCGACGGTGCGGTCGGCGGTCGGGAGCAAGTTCGGCTGGGATGTCGTGCCCATGCCATTCGTCCAGGGCATGAACGGCCCCGTTCGGCCCACCGGCGCCGGGAGCATTGCCTGGGCGCTGTCGAGCCAGGCCAAGGACATCCCGAACGCTATGGCCTTCTTCAAGTTCCTGTTCTCGCCGACAGGTCAGGCCCTTGAGGAGGCAGCCTACGGTGTCGTGCCGGCCATCCCCTCAGCGCTCACGTCCGGGGCGGCCTGGCAGAAGCTGCCCGGTCCGCCGGATAACGTCACGGCCTTTACCACCGCCGCCCAGACCGGCACGATCGCGCCGCAGACCCCCAACACCGTGTACAACCTCTCCCAGACCGCCATCCCCAAGGCAATCGAGGCGGTCGTCGACAATCATGAGTCATACTCCCAGGCCTTCTCAGCTCTCAACATGGCAATAAACGCCGCGTATACCAAGAGCTAGGACGAAAGCTGGCGGGTGCCGGAGCCAGACAACCCCGGCACTCGCCAGCGCTGGGGACATGACGGAACAAAGCGGAAGGGAAAGGCCGATGGCGGTCGCGATCCGCGCGAAAGCAAGAAGCAGAAGGGCACGCGGGCCTGCCGAGGGGCCACGCGGGGGCGGGCAGCCTCGTGGCGCTAGCTGGGCCAGCCGCGACCGTGCCGCCGCGGCCGGGCTGCTGGCGCCCAACCTCATCGTGTACACCGTGTTCATCGTCATCCCGGTGCTCCTGGCCCTGGGGCTGAGTTTCACCAGCTGGAACTTGGTCGGCGCACCGCAGTGGGTGGGCCTGGCCAACTACCGGGCGATGGTGAACGACCCGGCCGTCCCGCAGGCCATCGAAACCACGATGATCTTCCTGGTATTCGGCGTGGTCCCGACGGTCATCCTCGGGCTCCTGCTGGCCATGCTGGTCAACGTCCAGTTCCGGTTCATCGGTGTGGTGCGCACGCTGTACTTCGTGCCCGCAGTCGTCTCCTTCGCCGCGTCGGCCATCTTGTGGCAGTGGATCTACCGGCCCGGCCAGGGCCTGCTCGACTTCGCGCTGAAGAAGGTCGGCATCGACGGCCCGGCCTGGCTGAGCAACACGCATACGGCGCTGATCGCCCTCGACATCATCGCGATCTGGCTGTCTCTGCCTACGGCCATCCTGCTCTACCTGGCCGCCCTGCAGCGAATACCTCAGCACGTCATCGAGGCGGCCATGCTCGATGGGGCCGGCCCCTTGACCCGCCTGCGCAAGATCATCTGGCCTGGCGTGCGGAACATGACGATCCTGGTCGTGATCGTGGCCATTATCGCCTTCACTAACAGCTCGTTCGACCTGGTTAATATCCTCACCCAGGGCGGCCCGGTCGACGCCACGAGCACGCTTATCTATTACATTTACTATACCGCTTTCAATAATATCCAGCTCGGCTATGCCGCGACATTGTCGGTCCTTCAGCTCGCGCTGTTCGCGGCAATACTGGGCCTCCTGGCCCTGGCGAGGGGGCTCGCGCGATGATGACCGTGAACTCGAGAGTCCGCCGGATCATCCGGATCACGGTCATCGTGATCGTGGGCCTCATTCTGGCCTTCCCTCTCATCTACCTGGTCTTCGGCTCCCTGATGTCAGACAGCCAGCTGACCTCATTCCCGCCGGCGTTTATCCCGACTAGCATCCATCTCGGCAATTACTCGCAGGCCTGGAATTACATGAAAGGCCGGTCAGTCCTGAATTCGGTGATCTTCACCGCCGTGACCGTCGGCCTGCAGTGGATGCTGTGCATTTCCGGAGGATTCGTCCTGGCCAAGCTCCGCTTCCGCAGTTCCAATGCGGTGACCGCGCTGCTCGCAATATCGCTGTTCATCCCGGCTATCACTACCCTGGTCCCGACCTTCATCGTCACCGAGAAGCTGCATATGGTGAATACGTATGAGGGGCTGATCCTGCCGATCGTCGCCCAGACCGGCTTCGGCACCCTGCTGTTCCGGCAGTACCTCGTCAGCCTGCCTGGCGAGCTCATCGACGCGGCGCGGGTGGACGGCAGCGGCTGGTTCCACATCCTGCGGCGGCTCATCATCCCGCTGGCCGTCCCGGCGACCGGCGCGTATGTGGCGATCTCCGTCCTGACGGCCTGGAACCTGTACCTGTGGCCGCTGGTCGTGGCGACCAGCCCCAATGTCCAGGTCATGACGGAGACCCTGGCCCCGCTGGCCTCGTCCGAGTTCGGGCAGATCCCGGAGAACGTCGCGTTCGCAGCGACGGCGCTCACCACGCTGCCGATGGTAGTGGCGTTCCTCCTCGCGCAGCGGGCGTTCGTGCGCGGCCTGTCAGGATCCGGCGTTGAGTAGCGCCCAGCCAGCGGGACAGGGCTCAGCGGCTCAGGATGCGCCGCAGGGTGCCCCCCAGGAGCTCCTCCAGGTCGCCGGGTCCCAGGAATGCGCAGTGCGTCCGGAACACCTCGAGCGACTGGCGGTAGGTGGTGTACCGGGTGGACGCGGGAAAGTCCGACGCCCAGCACAGCCGCTCCGCGCCGAACGCCTCGAAGATCTGCCGGAACAGCTCGATGCCGTCGGGCCAGGGATAGTCCCATCCTCTCGGCGAGGCGTAATGAAAACCTGAGGCCTTGATGTAGATGTTCGGGCACGAGACCGATTCGATCAGCGTCCGCAGCAATGCCGGATCCGCCGAAACCGACGCCCCGCCGAGATGATGACAGAGGATCGGGACACCGGGGTGGCGTCGCGCGAGGACCCGCAGGTCCTCCTGCCACACCGGGCTCGCGGCCAGGCTTACCAGCAGCCCTCGCTCATCGGCCACGGTGAGCAGCTGGCTAGCCTCGTCGCCGGCCAGCCAGCCGTCATTATCGGCGCCCAGATAATGGGTGAACCCGGCGAGCTGGTGGCGGTCGGCGAGAGCCCGCAGCCGGTCCGCGCTGCCCGGCCGGTGGTAGGTCTCATGCCAGGTGCAGTCCAGGTCCGCGATCACCTGGATCCGGTCCGGATACCGTGACCGGGCGAACGAGACGTACTCGACGTTGTCCGGGTTGTTCTCGATGGCGGCGCAGACCACCACCGCCTGCTCGACGCCGTGCACGTTCATCTCGTATATGAGCTGGTCGATCGTGCCCCGGCTCAGCTCGTCCGGTACCAGCGGCGGGTACGGCCATACCCGCCAGGCATGGCAGTGGCTGTCGAGGATGCTGTTGCTCACAGCCCCAGTCTCCTCAGCCGCGTGAGGAGACGTCAATATATGCAATATCTTTAAGATAGTGAAATCTTAGCTCGCGACATCTTTAGTTAAGGTAATGATGTGAAGCAAGTTGCAGATAATGAAAAGGCGACCACGACGCTTCAGACCGTGGAGCGGGCGCTTGCCTTCTTGGAGGCCGTGGCCCAGGCGCGGCGTCCGCCGCGGCTCAAGGAGGTCGCCCAGGCACTGAGCATCAACGTCACGACGAGTTATCACCTACTGAACACGCTCCAGCTGGCGGGCTACGTGACGCGTGACTCCGACGGCACGCTCAGGATCGGCAGCCGCGCGGCCATCCTCTATCAGGGGCTGGTGCGGAACTTCGCGCTCGGGCGAGAGCTCATGCCTGTCATCGCCGAACTGTCGGCGAGCACCGGCGAGACCACTTACATCGCCGCCCTGAACCACGAGAAGGTGATAATCCAGGCGCTGGTGGAAGGGGATCAAGCCGTCCGCGTAACCGGGTTGTACGTGGGCTTCAGCGGCTCAGAGCACATCCGTGCCTCCGGGAAGGCGATCTTGGCCCAGCTGCCGGACGACGAGCGGAATGCCGTGCTCGGGCAGTGCGTGCCCGGCGCCTCAGCCGGTGAGCTTGACGGGTTCATCAGTGAGCTGAACAAGGTACGCGAGCTGGGCTGGGCTCTGGATGATGGCTCCTTCCAGGAGGGCGTCTGCTGCATCGCCGCCCCGTTCTACCGCTCCGGGGGGTCCGTAGCCGGATCAGTGGCTGTCTCGGTACCGGCCGCCAGGTTCGCCGCGGCCCGGGAAAGCATCACTGACGCGGTGCTCCGCTCAGCGGAGCGGGCCTCGCAGATCGCCGGCCATGCCCCTGGACAGCTGGAAGCTCTTTTGCCGTGACGCACTCGGGCGGTCAGGCGCCGGGAGGAGGCGGGCCCGCGACGAGCGCCGGGTCGTTTGGGTGCCCGCTGAGCGGGACGACCTGGATGTCTAGGTAGGGGAACAACGGTAGCGATTCGAGCGCGTCGTGCAATTCCGCTGCGGTCGTCGCGCGCCAGATCCCCACATTGGCGCGCCGTCCCGCCACGCGCCACAGGCGTAGCAGGATCCCGGCGGACGCCAGCTCCCGGGCGCGAACGGCCTCCGCGCGCAACAGCCGGGCCCGCTCATCGGGGGGGAAGCCGGCCGGAAGCAGATTCTCCATGCGGACCAGGAACTCCGATGTTGGTCCGCCTGCATCAGCGAGATCAGGATTCACGCGTCCTCCTTGTCACTTTAGGTTGCCGCGCGCCCTGGTCGAATCCGGGTAACTGGTCACTCGCACCCGTAGAGCGAGTCGGTGACGACGGCCCAACTGGCGTGCACCACACGGCGCTAAAGCTTGAGGGTAGTGGCGAGTTCGTCGGTCTCCACCGTCCATCCCATCGGCAGCAGGTACCAGTACTCGACCTGGCGGACCCGGGCTAGCCGTTCGTCGTCGTCGGCGACTCCGGAGGCCGCTTCGGCCAGCACCTGCGGGCCGGCGGCCAACTCCGCGAGCGAGCCGCCGTACACCCGGGGCAGGATCTCGCGGTCATCGGCGATCGTGACCTCCATGCCGGCCACTGGCCGGCCCACCGTGCCCAGCCTGACTCGGCCGGGCATACGGGATAGCCTCGTGCTGCGTACCGCGCATAGCAGGGCGCTTCATGGCCTGGTGTCGCATCGTCGGGCGATTGCTGTCAGGCGGGCGCGTCGATGGGCAGACCCGCTGCCTGGGCCGCGTCGAGCAGGCGCTTGTCGTAAGTCACGAACGAGGTAAGTGAAGAGCGGGAGCGCAAGGCTGTGCCGAGGTGAATGGCATCTAGGCTGCGCACCGTCGCCGGGGTGACCGTCTGCGCCAGCATCCGGATGCGCTGGTCCAGGTCGATCAGGTCGATCTGGTCCAGCACGGCGGGCAGGCGGGAGACCGCCTCCGGCGCGTACCGGGCGAGCGCGCGGAAGGATTCGATCTCGGTGAGCACCGAGCTGATCCACTGGACCTCGGCTTGCTCATCCAGCCAGCTGCGCAGCGCGGCCGATTCCGGCTCGGCGTGGACAAGCTTTACGACTGCCGCCGAGTCCAGGTAGATCATTAGCGTTCGCTGGCGCGGTCGCGAGCCAGCTCCTCCGCGACGTTGACGCCGTCAGGCTCGCCGAGGTCTGTGCGCAGCACGGCCCGGCGCATCTCGGCGGCGCGTTCGCGGCGGCGAGCTGCGTCGAGCACGGCCTGCCGGATCGCAGCCGATCGCGAGCTGCCGTCGTGGGTCAGCACGTCAAGGGCGTGTTCGGTCTCTTCGTCAGTGCGGATAGTTATCGTATCGGCCATACCTGCTACTGTAAGACAAGTTGTCTTACAGTAGCAACTTAACCTGTGCCCCTGGGGTCAGGAGGTGGCACTAGGTGCGGTGGAGTGCACGCTACTTCACTTGATGAGCGGGCGCCAGGAACCGACGGATTCGATCGTCCCGGATGCCTCGAGGCCCTGGGCCTGCGGGAAATCGGGTGTGAAGAAGTGGTTCCCGGTCCGGGAAATCACATCGGCCCGGTTCAGGGCCAGAGCGCGGGTGCGGATCTGGACCTCGCCGCTGCCGGGCTGGGGCGGATCGACCTCGTCGAGGCGGAGGGTTTCCGGCCCGCCGATTTCGTGGAACCGGACCATTGTGCCCATGAAGGCATTCTCCTCTTCATTTGTGTCCGTCCCAGATGTCTTAGCGTCTATTTCAGGTTCTCCGGCTCGCCGAAGGCCCAGCACTTGTTTCGGCACTTCCCGGGTCGCGCCCTGGCTTCGGCGTCGGCGAGCTGCCGTATGATCAGCCCGCACGGAGACCCGCAGAACGCCTGGTGGATCTCATAACAGCAGTCGTGCCGCCGCGCTCGGTCCCTTCCGTCGCGCCGTGACGCCCGGTCTGCGCGGGATGGTCTAGTGTTCGAGCTTCGCGCCGATGTCGGCGCGCAGTGTCACCTTGGAGACCTTCCCGACCTGGGTGCGCGGCAGCGCGCCGATGAGTTCGAGACGCTCCGGCCACTTGTACTTGGCCAGGCCTTCAGCCTCCAGGTACGCGCAGAGGCCGGCGAGTGTCGGCGGGTGCTGCGGGTCCCGGGGCACGACGTAGGCGCAGCCGCGCTCGCCCAGCCTGGGGTCGGGCATGCCGACCAGCGCCATCTCGGCCACGGCGGGGTGACCCGCGAGGAGGAGCTCGACCTCTTCGGCGTTGATCTTCTCACCGCCGCGGTCGATCAGGTCCTTCATCCGGCCCTCGATCGAGTAGCTCAGCGTGCCCTCGTACCTGCGTACCCGCACCAGGTCACCGGACCGGTAGAAGCCCTCGGCGGTGANNGGTACCCGCGGATGGTGTAGGGGCCGCGCACGGCTAGCTCTCCGGTCTCGCCCTCGGCGGCGTCGACCTCGGTGCCGGGCCGGAATACCCGGAGTTCATCAAGGGGCGAGATCGGGACACCGACGGTCTCAGCCCGCAGGCCGGCGGGCGCATCGAGCGGGGTGAACAGGAAGAGACCCTCGCTCATGCCGAAGGCCTGGGTGACGTGGACGCCCCGTCCGGTCAGCTGGTCGAAGACCGGCCGGGGGACCCGCGCGGCGGTCAGCACCCAGGTGCCGAGCCGGGCGACGGCGTCGTCGAAGGCCGGGTGCGACAGGTACTCCTTAGCCAGCCCCGGCGGGCTCATGGTCCACGTGGCCCCGTGCTGCGCCATCAGCGGGAGCATGACGTCGGCCGTGGGTGTCGCGAGGAGCAGCGCGGCGCCGGCGCCGTGGGCGGCGTGCAGGCCGTTGGCGAGCGCTGCGTTGTGGGCGAGCGGGAGCCCGAAGGCGAGCACGCTGTGCTCCGTGTGGCCCCACCAGCGGGAGGTCAGGTCGGCGTTGTAGCGGTACTCAGCGTGCAGCCGCGGGATGATCTTCGGCGTTCCGGTGGTGCCGCCCGAGAGCTGCAGCACGGCCGCCCCGCAGCCGTCGAGCGATTCCGCGATCGCTAGCAGTCCGGCCCGTTCCGTTTTATCGACCTTATGATTCTGGAGGTCCTCGATGCGCAGGCCTGGCTGGCCAGGTGCCGCGCCCACGGTCAGGAGCTGCCGTATCGCGGGCAGCAGGCCGGCCACCTGCTGCGCCAGCCCGACCAGGTCGAAGCTGGGGAAATCGGCCTGGACGAGGTGGCCGACGGCGCCGGACTTGCGGCCGATCTGCTCGATCTCGAGGCGGCGGTGGATGGCGAGCGTGCAGACCGGGATCAGGCCGGCCTTGAGCAGTCCGTACCAGGCGACGACCGCCGTGGCGGAGTTGGTCAGCTGCAGCAGCACACGTTCCCCCGGCCGCAGCCCGGAGCTCAGCAGCCCGGCGGCCACGGCATCGGAACGGGCGTCGAGTTCGCGGTAGGTGAGCAGCGTGTCCGGCGTGATCAGCGCCGTGCGCCCGGCGTGGGTCGCCGCGGCCTGGCGGAAACCCGCGGGGAGGGAGCGCGTGCCCCAGGCCCCGGCCGCCAGGTACCGGTCAACGGCCGCCGCGGGGTGCGGGACGACCCCTGGCAGCGCCGTGGTCTGCGGAGGAGAGCCGTCGATGACGCTGTTCCCGGCCTCGCTGCCGTGAAGCGAGTTCATGTCCTGGTACCTCTTACCTTCATGATGGCCTGGAAGTCAATCTGCCGTCGCGATGAGATCGGCGCGGCCGGCCACGATCGCGTCGACGAGATCGTCGATGTGGCC
>PMST01000435.1 GCA_003168295.1 Actinomycetota bacterium | reverse complement strand
TCAAAGACCTGGCAACGTCAGGAGCCATCTCCTCGGCCTGGTAGTCCAGTGCATCGAGGAGGAACGGAATCCAGCCCACTCCGCTCTCCACCGAGACGATGTTCAGCCGCGGATGTCGATCCAGGACGCCGGAGAAAATCAGGTTTCCGATAATGCGGGCATTCGCCAGGTAGAGCACGGCCGAGCCGAGGGCTAGCTTTCGCTCGGAGTCCAGTGATGGCCACGGCGCCGACCCGTACCACGACATCTGAGTCTGGCTCGCGCCGATATGGAAGTTGACCGGCAGGCCCAGTCCCTCGCAGGCGTCCCAGAGTGGTTCCCACGCCGCGTCAGAGAGATCTGGCATGCCGTCGTTCTGTGGGTCGGCGTTCGTATTGACGCCACGCAAGCCGAGCGCGTGGATGCGCTCAACTTCCTTGACCGCCGCGTCGATATCCCACCAGGGCAGCATCGCCATGCCATGCAGACGGCCGCCGGACTCCTCGAGCATTTCCGCCATCGCGTCGTTGTAGAGGGTAGCGCACAGGTTGCGAAGCTGCGGATCATCGATCTTGCCGAAACCCTGGCCACCGAAACCCACGACGTTCGGGTACACGATCTGGCCCCAGATGCCCACCTCGTCCATCAGGTCGAGGCGCGGCTCGATGAAGGAGGCGGCGGGCGACGCTTCGGTCAGCGGCCAGTGAGTGAAGTCGGCGCCCTTGACCTTCACGTTATGCCGGTTCACCACGGCGCCCGCCCCGGCCTGTCCGAGGAAGACGTCCTCGTCGACAATCCAGCAGTAGTCGGCGTTCCACCGTCCCTCGGCAGGCAGGTGCTCATATCCGTCGGACCGCTTGACGACTCTCGGAACCCGGTCGCGGTAGGCAGTGGGAGCGCGAGACGTCCACAGATCACCGGGCTCGGTGAGGTGGGTGTCGGCGTCGATCACGTAGACGCCCTGGGCAGGGCCTGCCGCATCCGTTGTTGTCATGTCGCTCTCCTGCTCTCCGGCTATCAAGCCACCGTATGTTTGGTGAAACTAGTTGTCAATCAGTGAAGGCACGTGTATCAATGAAGATGCGGCGGCTGCTTACTCGTCACCGCCCGGACGAAGGGATCGCCCGTGCGTCAGCAGGGCCAGCCGGCCATCGTCGGGATCGGCGCCACCGAGTTCTCCAAGGCCTCGGGCCGCACCGAACTGCGCCTCGCCGTCGAGGCAGTGGCGGCTGCACTGGCCGACTGCGGACTGCGCCCGTCGGATGTCGACGGCCTGGTCACCTTTGATATGGACACCTCCCCGGTCACCGAGGTAGCTCGCTACACCGGCATGGACGAGATCCGGTTCTTCCCGAGCACGGGATTCGGCGGCGGCGGATCGTGCTCGACGATCGAGCTCGCCGCGATGGCCGTAACCGCCGGCACGGCTTCCACGGTCGTCGCTTACCGCGCGTTCAACGAGCGATCCGGCAGCCGGTTCGGCCAGGCACGGTCGGTGGCACCGCAGACTCCCCCGACCGCCGACCACGTCACGCGCAGCTGGACCTACCCGTTCGGGCTCATGACCCCGGCGTCGGTCTGGGCCATGGCGGCGCGGCGCTACATGCATGAGTACGGCGCGACGAGCGCCGACTTCGGCCGGATTTCCGTGCTGGAGCGCCAGCATGCCAGCACCAATCCTGCCGCCTGGTTCTACGGGCGCCCGATCACGCTCGACGATCATCAGAACTCGCGCTGGATCGCCGAGCCTCTGCGCCTACTCGACTGCTGCCAGGAAACCGACGGTGGAATCGCGCTCGTGGTCACCAGCCCTGATCGCGCTGCTGACCTTTCCCAGCGGCCGGTGTCGGTTGCGGCCGCGGCCAGCGGGTTCAGCCGTGATCAGCAGATCATGACGAGCTACTCGCGCGGCCGGATTACCGATACCCCGGAGATGGCCGCGGTCGGCGCCAGGCTCTGGAAGCAGTCCGGTCTCGGGCCCGCCGACATGCACGCGGCCATGCTGTACGACCACTTCACGCCCAGCGTCCTGTTCCAGCTCGAGGCACTGGGATTCTGCCCGCCGGGAGAAGGAGCCGAGTTCGTCGCTTCTGGTGCGCTGGCGATGGACGGAGCGCTTCCGCTGAATCCTCATGGTGGACAGATCGGGGAGGGCTACATGCACGGCATGAACGCCATCACCGAGGCCGTGCGGCAGCTCCGCGGAACGGCGGCGAACCAGGTCGCCGATCCGCAGAACATTCTCGTCACGGCCGGCACCGCGATACCGACCAGCGCACTCATCCTGAGCCGGACCGGCTAGCGACAGCCAGCTATCTGCTCTGATCTCCTCGACCGAAGGGATGCCGCCGGTGCGGGTCAGGCCAGTCATCAGCAAGGACACCGAGTTCTTCTGGCACGGACTGCAGCGCGGCGAGCTTCTGGTCCAGGCGTGCGCGCGCTGCGGAGCACTACAGCATCCTCCCGGTCCGTCGTGCGGCCAGTGCCTGTCGCTGGAGATGACGAGCGTGAGAATGCGGGGCACCGGCGTCATCTACAGCTACGTCATTCACCACACTCCGGCCATTCCCGGCTTCGACGAACCGCACATCGTCGTCCTGGTCGAGCTGGACGAAGGTCCGCGCATGATCGCAAACCTGCTAGACGCCGCGCCTGAGGACGTCCGGATCGGCGCCGGAGTCGTCGTGGACTTTCAGCGCCTCGGCGACGTGGTCCTGGCCCAGTTCCGCCTTCAGCCGACCNNCCCGACCGGCGAAGCGGGCTATCTGCCGCGGCGGCGCAGAATCCTGGCCGCTGTGATGGCGAGGATCAGACAGCCGCCGTTGAAGACGTCGGCGATCCAATTGCTCAGCCCGATCAGCTGAAGCCCGGCGATTCCGACCGCCAGGAGGTACAGGCCGGTCAGCGTGCCGATGACATTAAACCGGCCCAGTTGAATCGCCGAGGCTCCGAGGAACGCCGCCGTGAACGGCGGCAGCAGGTAACCGCCCCCGCTCGTCGGGTCCACCGACCCGAGCGTTCCGGCCAGGAGAATCCCAGCGAGCGCGCACAGAAGACCTGACGCGACGAAGGCAAGGCAGCGTATGCGTGCCACCCGGATGCCTGCCAGCCCTGACGCTGACCGGTTACCGCCGATGAAGAGCATCCAGCGTCCGGCGGGGGTGAACTCGAAGACGTACCACACGACCGCCGCGAGTATCCAGCCGATCCAGACGGGCAGGGGCAAGGCCAACCAGTCTCGGGCCGCGAAGTGCTGCAGCGATTCCGGGATCGTCGTGACCAGGTTGTTCGCTGTCAGGCCGCCGGCAATACCTGTAAGGATCGTCAGCATGCCTAGCGTCACGATCAGCCCGTCGATCTTGACGAACACGACGAAGAAGGCGTTGACCAGGCCGGCCGCCAAGCCGATGCCGAGCGCGGCCAGGCAGACCACGGGCAGCGGCCACCCGTCCTTCGTCAGCACGCCGACAGCACAGGCCGAGAGGATCATGGTCGCGGACAGCGAGAGATCGAAGTCACCGGTGCGGAGGACAATTGTCGCGGCCAGCGCGAGCAGGAGCACGGTCGACTGGCCCGCGATCAGCACCTGGATGTTCGTCGCGGTGAAAAACACGTGCGGAGACAGCGCAGCGAAGATCACGAACATGAGGCAGAGGACGAGCGGCACGCCCATTCCCGCGGCCCGCGACTTCAGCAGCGCTGGAAGCCAGTGATCAGCCGCGCCGACGGCGGCGCTGTCCTGTGTGGCGGGTCCGGTGACTTCCGCCGGCTTAAGACCAATTACCCGTTTCACTGAGTCACCTTGCGACTTCCGCCCGCCCGCTGGCTCTCGACGAGTAGCGCATCCTGGGACAGCTGCCGGTCGCTCACTTCCGCGCAGATGCGCCCGTATCCCATGATCAGAACCCGATTGGATACCTCAGCAACCTCCTCGGCGTCGGACGAGTGGAGCAGGACAGCAGTCCCGGCATCCGCTGCCTGCCGGATCAGGCCCAGGATTTCCTTCTTGGCCCCGGCGTCCACGCCCTGCGTCGGCTCGTGCAGGATCAGCACTCGCGGCTTGAGGTGCAAGGTCCGAGCCAGCACGAGCTTCTGCTGGTTCCCGCCGCTGAACTGCGCCAGCATCCGCCGGGGCGCCGCCGGGCGGACTCGCACGCGCTCCATTTGCGCGCGGGTGAAATCACGTTCGCGGCGGTGCCCGAGAAGGCCCGCCGAGCTGAACTGGCCGACGAATGCGAGCGTCATGTTCTCGGCCGCGCTCGCTTCTGTCCATACCGCATCACGCTGACGGTTGCCGGGGACCAGCACGACGCCAGCGCGGTATGCGGACTGCGGAGTACCGTCGAGCGTAGCCTCCATCGCCCGCACCGTCCCGCTGGTTCTCCGCAGGCCCCCCGCCAGGTAGTACGGCAGAACGTCCTGGCCCATGCCGGCCAGCCCGGTGATGCCGAGGATCTCGCCTTCTCGGACGCCGAAGGAGACGTCCTCCAGCGGTCCGCCGCTCAGCGACGTGACCTCGAACCGGGTCTCCTCCGACGTGACAGGCGCCTTCGGCGGATAGAACTCCCCGAGATCAAAGCCGAGCATGTGATGCACAACTTCCTGCTCGCTGGTATCTGCGGCGTTCAGGGTCGCGACGAGGGTTCCGTTCCGCAGGACGCTGATGCGCCCGCAGACATCGAGAACCTCACCCATCCGGTGGCCGATGAAGAGCACCGCCGATCCGGCCTGGGTAAGCCCACGGATAATGGACAGCAGCCGGGACGACTCGGAGCGCGGGAGCGCGGCCGTCGGCTCATCCAGGATCAGCAGGTTAGGGCCGCCGTGATGACGGCGGATCTCGCGCAGCGCCCGAACAATCGCGATGATCGACCGCTCGGCAGGCGACAGCTCTCCCACCAAAGTGTCCACGGGCACGTCAAGATCGAACTCGCGAAGCAGCGCACCGGCGATCTTCCGCTCCTGCCGCCAGCGGATCGGGCTCAGCGACCGGGTCCCGAACTGCACGGAGATGCCGATGTTCTCGGCTACTGACATCGAGTCGACCAGGGCCAGATCTTGGTGGATGGTGGCCATCCCGAGGCCGTGCGTAGGCCTGCCCGACAAGGGAAGATTCTGACCCCACAGTTGCGCGCTGGCCCCGGGGTCAGCTGGGTGCACGCCGTTCAGGATCTTGACCAAGGTTGACTTTCCCGAGCCGTTCTCGCCGACGACACCGTGGACCTCACCGGCCCGGACCTCAAGATTGATGTCGTCTAGCACCCGCGTTCCGTCGAAGGTCTTCGCGAGATTGCTGATGACAAGCGCGTTCGACACCGGCTATCACCTCCGTCAACCGCCACCTAGCTGACCACGGTCGCCGCGAACGCCGCGCCCGGATAGCCGGGCGCGGCGCGGCGCGGCGAGGGCTAGCTTCCGCTCCACAGTTGCTGGAACTTTGCCTGCCAGTCTCCCAGGCCAGGGTAGAGATTGGCTTCGGAGACGTTGGTTCCCCAGTTGGACTTGTCCATCAGGCGGAGTCCGAGGCTGACCTCGTTAGGGAGTCCCTTCGTCGCCTCAAGCATCGCCGCGAAGAACATGTAGCCCATGAGCGCCTGGGGGGGCCAGATGACGTCGGCCACCTCGGCGTTTCCCTGCTGCGCCGCGGCAAGGGTCGAGCCAGTCGTCCCTATGATCGGAACTACCTTGTGCAGTGCCTTCTCGCCCTGCAGAAGGTAAGGCACCAGCGAGTCGGACGATGCGCCGACGAAGTTGATGCCCGGCGACTTCTCCAGGAGGTTCTCCAGCTGCGGAGCGGCGGTCGTCGTCATGGTCGCGCCGTCCAGAGGCTCCAGGGTCATGGAGCACGTGGTCGGGCATAGTTGCTTGAGCTCAGCCTGGGCCGCCATGGCGATGATCTCCGTCGCGGGCGAAGCAGGAACGTAGAACATGAGCGAGTCCGCTTTGCACCCGGTTGCCGAGGCGATGTACTCCCCCTGCATGCTGCCCTCGTCGGTGAAGTTGAACGTGGAGTGCCCCGTCAGGCCAGGGATGAGCGGGGCGTCGGCGTTGGTGCCAACGGCGTCGACCACGGGAACCTTGGCCGCTCCCGCGCGTGCTACTGCGGCGCTGACGAGCTGGCCGCTGAAGCCAAGGAGCAGGATGCCAGCTGCGTGCTGTCCGACTGCGTTGTCGACTCCCTGGTTGAACAGCGCCGGGTTTCCCTGTCCGTCGAACACGACTGTCTTCGCGCCCACGCTCTTCGCCGCTGCAACGAATCCGTCGGCATAGCCGACGACCGACGGAAGCGCCTGAGAAAACGAGATCACCCAGAAGGTCTTGCCTTTGACCGTCGAGGCGTTAAAGGGCGCGGGATACTGCTGCTGGAACGGGCCCTGGGCCTTCGCCACCAGCGCCTTGGCCTGCGTCAGGCACGCTGTCGTCGCGGCGGCAGGGGACGCACTGCTTGCGCCGCTCGCGACGGAGCTGGATGTGGCGCTGCTGCAACCTGCCGCTAGCAGCGCCGCGGCCGCCGTAAGGCACGCACCAAGCCGCGCCGCGTGGCGCCGCTGATGCGATCGGCAGCCAGCGGGGCTCTGACCTCCCCCTGGTCGGCGTTCACCGCTTAGCTTGCTCTTCGAGCCAGCAGACATTGCAGCTCCCTAGTGTTCGTCGCGCGGAGGCGCTCGCGGCCTCCGGGCGCGCGTGTATTTCGTGTTCGCATCATCCATGAGGTGCGCAATCTTGTCAAACGGTCGTATGGTTGAGTTTTACTTGGCATACGCCCTCCGGGTCGACAGCACTCACCGGTCTAGTTCCCTGCATGTACGCATAGGCGGCATGGCGCGCGCGAGGAGCACTCTTGCCCAGTGCCTGGGGACGGAATCAAACGAACGGTATGTTGCCGCTCCAACGGCCGACCTGGCTGCGGGCGAACTGGGGGCGTCCTGGCTCTTGTTGAGGTCTCGGGACGCGAGCTCTCGCTAAGTCGTAGGTAATGGCGCGTTCCGGGCAGTTCGCGATAGCTGCGCGGACATCAGCCAGCTCGCCAGGAGCCGGCTCCCTGGTGACGAGCCCGTGGCCCTCGTCGTCCATGCCGAACAGATCAGGGTTCACCAGCATGCACCGCGCGTGGCCCTTACAGCGATCGGCGTCAATCCTGACTGTCATGGCAGAGCCCGTCTGGGGTCGTCAGCTGAGTCATCGTCGTTCAGAACCGGATCAGGCCGCGCATGATCCTGCCGTTCAGCAGGTCGTCGTAGCCCTCGTTGACCTGATCGAGCTCGTATGTGCGGGTCACCAGTTCTTTCAGTTTGATCAGACCCGCCCGGTAGAGAGCGAGAATTCGCGGTATGTCGGAGTGGGCGTTCGCCCCGCCGTACACGTTGCCGACAAGTTCCTTCTGCGATAGGACAAGTTCCTTGAGCAGCACGTCGGCGGTCCGGGTCTCCGGGTTCGCCACGGACGTAAGACACACCCGGCCACCCTTTCGAGTCAGGCTCAGCAGTGGCTGGATCATGTCGCCGGTCATCAGGCTGACGGTGAGGATGGTCTTGTCGGCCATCACGCCACGGGTCAGCTCCCGGACCAGCGGGCCTGCGTCCTCTACCGAGGCGACAGCGTGCGTTGCGCCCAGCACCATCGCCTGGGTCCGGCGGAACTCGAACGGATCGACCGCCACGATCGTCCGCGCGCCGGCGATCCGGGCACCCTGAACGGCGCTGGACCCAACCCCGCCGGTGCCGACGACCACCACAACGTCTCCGGGTTCTACCCGGGCGCGCATGACGGCGGCGCCGAAGCCCGTCGTGACGCCGCATCCGACCAGTGCTGCGAGGTCAAGGGGTATGTCGTCGTCGATCTTGACGCAGGAATCCTCATGGACGACGATGTCCGGCGCGAAGGTTCCGAGCAGGGACATCTGGTAGACGTCCTGACCACGCACGTGAACCCTGGCCTTGCCGTCGGAGATCGGCAGGCCGGACATGACCACGGCACCGTAGTCGCACAGCTGCGACAGACCCTGGGCACACCACCGGCAATGCCCACAGGCCGGCATGAAGCAGGTGACGACATGATCACCTGGTGCGAGCCGGCGCACGCCTGGGCCGACCGCATCGACGACACCCGCCCCTTCATGCCCGCCGATCAACGGAAGCCCGGTGATCATGTCGCCCTTCTGGGCGTGGTCGTCCGAGTGACAGAGCCCCGTGGCCGTCAGCCTGATGCGGACCTCGCCAAACTGAGCATCGTCGAGCTCGGTCTCCTCAATGACCCACGGCGTATGGGGCGCCCACAGAACGGCAGCACGTGACTTCACTGCACGCGCTCGAATTCGATCGGCAGCTCCTCGTAAACCCGGGCGACGCCAGCGTGCCGACGCAGTACCGCATTCGGCGCGATCCTGATGTCCGTGATGACGCGGAGCAACTCCTCGATCGCGACCTTGATCTGCAAGCGCGCGAGATGCATGCCGATGCAGCGGTGCACGCCGAGGCCGAACGCCAGGTGCGGGTTGCGCTCGCGCGCGAAGTCAAGCTCGTCGGCGTGCTCGAAAATAGTCTCGTCCCGGTTCGCGCTGGCGATATGCACAGCGATGCGGTCGCCGGCCCGGATGCATTGCCCGCCGATCTCGATGTCCTGCGCGGCAATCCGTCCCTGCGTGACGACCGGGGAGTCATGCCGCAAGAACTCATCGACCACGTGCCGTTCCCAGCCAGGCTGGCGGAGCACGCCCTCCAGCCGCTTGTCGCGGGCGAGCTCGGCAACGATGTTGCCGATGGCCACCTTCGTAGTATCCAGGCCGCCGCCGAAGAGGATCATCACCGCCCCTGTTCGCTCAGCATCGGTCAATTTACGGCCGTTCACGACCGCAGAATTGATCTTCGAGATGATGTCGTCGCCGTTAACTCCGGCGTCTCTGCGCCGATCCACGAACTCCGCGATGACGTCCCGGAAGTAGAGGAAGGCCTGCGCCTCGCCGGTTGCCGTCCGGGTGACGAACTCGTCCGCCCGGCGGAAGATCTCCGTGTCCTGCTGATCGAAAATCACCTGCGCGAGTACGTCCGTCACGAAAGGCGAGGCGAAGTCGGCGATCAGGTCACAGTGCCCCGCCTCCAGCCACGGGGATATCGTCTTGCGGGCGATGTCGCGAATTCTCGGCTCCTCGGCGGCGAGGCGCCTCGGGTGAAAGTAGGGGTTGAGTAGCTGCCGGAACTGATGATGCTGCGGCGGGTCCTCATCAATGGGCGGCAGCACGACGCCGTTGGTGCCGACCACGTTCGCGTCGCCATGCGAGGAGAAGGAGTCGTAGTCGGTGAGCGCGCGCCGCACGTCGTCGTAGCGGGTGATGAGGTACTGGCCCCCGCGTGCTTTGGTGTGCGGGACCGGGCACTTCGCGCGCGCGTATTTCATGAAGTCGTGCACGACGTCCGCGTGCGCGGTGTTGAACAGATCGAAGGTCTCGAGTAGCTCTTCAAACGAGGGCTCCTGGGCCTGCTCGTCCTGCCCGGTCAATGCCGCCCCAGCAGCCTGCGCGTCCATCCGCCGACCTCCGTTTGTCCCTCGGACTCGCCGTCATCTCGGGCTAGCACCAGACGACCGTTCGTTCGACGATAACATCGTCCGCGGGCCCCTGTCTTCACCCATTGACAAGTGATTTCACTGAGATCTATCGTCCGGGAGCATGCAGCCAGCACGTGAACCCGCGATTCCGGCGGACGAGTTCGGTGCCCCGGGCGGGCGTCAGCCGCATGACGGGTTCCTCACCGGCATCCGAGTCATCGAGCTCGCCGACGAGCTTGGCGAGTACTGCGGCAAGCTGCTGGCCGGCCTCGGGGCCGAGGTGATCAAGGTCGAGCCGCGAGGCGGCGAGCGGACGCGTACCTACGGCCCGTTCGCTGACGACGAGCCCGGTCCCGACCGCAGCCTCTACTTCTGGCACTACAACTACGGCAAGCGCTCCGTGGTGATCGATCTCGATGACGCTCCCGGCCTGGCGCAGTTCCGCCGACTGCTGGCCAGTGCTGATGTCCTGCTGGACGCACGTCCCGCCGACCGGTTGCCTGCCATGGGACTGGACGCTGCAACCGTCCGGGCCGCCTGGCCGGACCTGATCCACGCACGAATCAGCCCGTTCGGCGACGACGGCCCGTGGGCGCACTACCGCGGCTCGGACCTCGTCCACCTGGCGCTCGGCGGGGTCATGATGAACTGCGGCTACGATCCCGGGCCGTCAGGGCACTACGACACCCCGCCGATCGCCCCGCAGATGAATCAGGCGTACCAGATCGCCGGCGAGATGGCCGTTCTGGGCATCCTGGGAGCGCTCCACGACCGGCTGACCTCCGGACGGGCGGTAGGCCTCACTGTCTCTGTGCATGAGGCCGTCAGCATGAACACCGAGACCGACCTGCCGAACTGGATTTACCTGCGTCAGACCCACCTTCGGCAGACAGGCCGCCATTCACGGCCGACGATCACCCCGTCCTCGATCTCGGAAACGTCAGACGGACGCTGGGTGCTTCCCTACCGGACGTACCTGCGCAACGACATGCGGTCCTTCCAGAACACCGTGCGGATGCTCCGGGCACACGGAGCCGAGCAGGACCTCGGGTCGGACGACTACCTGGATGATGCCTATCGCGCCCGCCCGGAGATCGCGCTACATGTCTGCGACGTCGTCGACGCGTTCATCCGGCAGTTCAGGCATGACGACGACGTGTGGCGCCTCGCGCAGAAGTACGAGCTCGCCTGGGCACCGATTAGGTACCCGCACGAGAATCTCGACGACGAGCACTGGAAGCAGCGCCAGACCTTCGTGCGCGGCTTTCATCCCGAGGCGGGCCGTGACGTGACGCAGATCGGGGCGCGCTGGTACTGCGAGGAAGTTCCGTGGCGCCTCGGACATGACGCCCCGTCGCTGGGCCAGGACACCAATGAGGTCCTGCGCTCGCTCGATCGGGCCGCCGTCGCGGCGGACCGTCCGGCCCCTTCCCGGCAGGGTCACAGCCCGTCCACGCGGGAGCGGCCCATGCCCCTGGATGGCGTGCGCATCATTGACCTGAGCTGGCTGCTGGCCAGCGCCGGCTCCGGGCGCTACCTGGCCGCCCTGGGGGCGGAGATCATCAAGGTCGAGCACAGCTCGCACTGGGACACCATGCGCTGGGGAATCGGCATGGCACCTCGCGGCGGCCGGGCCGCGCGCGAGCAGGCCGTCAGCGATCTCCCGACCGAGATCGATCTCCAGGACCCGAACCGGTCCGGGTCGTTCATGGAGATCAACGCAGGAAAGAGGGGCATCAGCCTCAACATCAAGCATCCGCGCGGCATGGCGGTAATGAAGGACCTCATCCGCCAGGCTGACATGGTCGTCGAGGGATTCTCGCCGGGGACCATGGACCGGCTCGGCCTTGGCTACGCGCAGCTGCGGGAGCTGAATCCGTCCATCATCTATGTTCAGCAGTCCGGCCTCGGCCAGCGCGGCACCTACGGCGGCCTGCGCACCTACGGTCCGAGCGCCGCGGCGTTCTCCGGGATCTTCGAGCAGTCCGGCCTCGAACGCCCCTACCCTCCAACCGGGATCGGGTACTCCTACCTCGACTGGTTCGGCGCCTATAACATGGCTTGCGCCATGAGCGCCGCGCTGCTGCGCAAGCGCCGCACCGGCCGGGGTTGCTACATCGACTCCTCGCAGGTCGAGACGGGTATCTACCTCTCCGGTACCGCCGTCCTCGACTACTCGGTCAACGCAAGGCCGTGGCACCGCGACGGCAACCGCGCTGTCGGCCGTCTGGCCGCGCCGCACGGCGTGTTCCGGACCTGGGGCACAGATCGCTGGATCGCCATCACCTGCCGGGATGACGACGAATGGGCCGCGCTCACCCAAGTCCTTGACCTGGCGGAACTGTCTTCCGATCAGCGGTTCGCGTCAGCGCAGTCGCGCCTGCAGCATGAGCAGGCCCTGGCCGACCTGATCGAGGCTCGCACCACCAGCCTGGACGGGTACGAACTGATGGACCGCCTGCAGCGGGCCGGTGTCCCGGCTGGCGTATGCCAAAATGCCCAGGACCGTGTCGAGCGGGACCCGCAGCTCGCCCATCTGGGCTGGCTCACCGAGCTTCCGCAGTCAGCAATCGGGACCTGGCCCGTCAAGCGCATCCCAGTAACCTACGCGCAGCCGATCTGCCAGATCGGCGGATCCATCGGCCGGTCGGGGCCCAGCTACGGCGAGGACAACGACTACGTCTTCTCCGAGGTCCTCGGCCTGAGCTCAGCCCAGATCGCAGAGCTCGGCCGCGACGGCGTCATCTGAGTCAGCCGACGTCCGGAATGTCCCCGACGCCGGGCAGGCGCACGGTGGCTGTTCCCGTGACGCAGACCGTGCCGTCCCCGCGTTCCAGCCAGACGTCACATTCGGCCGAGCGCTGCCCCCCGTCCTCCCGGACGGAACGCACGGATCCGCGCGCCGTTACGGTGTCCCCGGCGAAGACATTAGCGACGTAGCGGACGTCGACGTCCACGACGTTCTGCGTCCCCCCAGCCCACCGGGCCAGCATGTTGATCAGGTAAGCCAGGTTGACCGCGCCGCCGTTGACAGGCTTGTCCCCGAGCCCGGCCGCGCGCACCGCCTGCACGTCCCAGTGGATCGGCGTGGGATCGCGGATCAGGGCGGCGACGAGCTTCATACTCTCGGCGGACACCGCCGGCACGGTCCACGGCGGGATCTGCGATCCTGGCCCGATCATACGGCAGCCTTCCTTGGGAAGATTAGCGAGCACTCCGTGCGCGCGACGAGCTGTGCGTCCAGATCGCGAATAGTGAGCTCGAAGATCGCTATGTCGAAGACGCCGGCTCGCGCGCCGCGCTTGCGCTCAACGGACAGGAAGGACCCCTCCACGACATAGCGGACGCCGACTTCAAGAGGACGGGACAGCTCAAGGCGCGTGCTCCCGAGCATCGGCCCTTCCGACGCGGCTGACAGGCACCATCCGAACATCTCATCGAGCGTGACGCCGGCCGCGCCGAGCGCCGCGAAGTAGTTCTGAATCGGGTGCACCGAATGCTGTGAGATCTCGTCGGCGGCCACCGCGTCGGCGACCAGAAAAGCTTCCCACGGTTCGATGACGAACGAGCCGCCAGGAAACGGGCGGCCGAGCGCGCTCGCGCGAATCTCATCGACAGACGGCGCGCCCGTGCCGTCCGGGCCGCCGCTCATTTCACGAGCGACGCCATCGCGGCCAGGAGCTCGCTGTTCTCCGCGTTCCCCGGATGGGGGTACCACTTATCCCCCACGGTTAGGTAACGCCGACCGAGCTCAATCAGGGTGCCGTGGGCCTTCTGCATCGTGATGAAATTCCAGCGCATCCACGGCTCCTCCTCCGGACCGCTGTCCTCATCCAGCACGATCGGCAGCCCGGCCTTCCGGCACTCCGACATCGTCTGCGCGAAATCGTCGGACGCGAAGCAGATGTGATGAACGAACTCGCCCCGCTTGGCCAGCACCTTGTGCACCCACGATCCGGGCGAGGCCGGCGCCCACACCTGGATCGACACGCCTTGCGGATCAGGGTTCTGGAATGTCGCCCACTCCATCGTGACACCGTCACCTGTGCCCCTTCCCCTGGTCAGGCCGCTGACGTGCTCGGGCGACAAGACGCGGAGGATGTCGCTCCAGTCGGCGACCGCCTGCTCCAGGTCCCAGACGCACAGCGCGACATGGTCAATGTGTACTCGGGCCACAATCTCACTCTCCTGTTGATGGTGCCGTGCCTGCTGCTGCCGGCGATCTGGCCAGCCGTCTAGATGACGCCGCGAGCCCGCAGCTCGTCGCGCCGCTCAGCGTCAATCCCGAGCTGCTTCAGGATCTCCTCGGTGTCATCGCCCGGATCTGACGCCGCGTGACGCACCCTCGTCGGCGTGCGCGAGAACTTCGCCGCCGGGCCGGTAATCGGTGCTGAGGTGCCGTTGGCCAGGCGCGTCTCCTGGAGCATGTCGCGCGCGCGCACGTGTTCAAGCTGGGCCGCCTCGGCGAAGGTGTTCACCTTCGAGATCGTCAAGCCCTGCTCAAGCAGTACGGTCACGACGTCCTCGGTGGCGTGCCGCGAGCACCATTCGGCGACGACTCCGTTCACCACATGCCGGTTCGCGACCCGCTCGTCCACCGACGCGTAGCCCGTGGCCATCTCAAGCTCCGGACGGTCCATCGTGCGGGCCAACCTGGCCCAGTGCGAGTCCAGAACAATTGCGAGATACACGTAACCGTCGTTGCAGGCAAAGACATCGCACGGCACGTAACCGGCCACCTCGCCGCCCCAGCGCTTGAGTGGAACCCCCATCGCGCCCATGGTCAACAGGCCGTTGCTCTGAAAGAGCAAGGAATCGAGAAGCGAGACATCGACGTGCTGGCCCTCGCCGGTCAGGTCCCGGTGCCGCAACGCAGCAAGGGCACCGATCGCCCCGTGCAGGCCCGCCAGGTCATCGGACAGGAATGTGGGTGCCTTCACCGGCGGCCCGTCCGGGGTGCCGTTCAGCGAAAGCCAGCCGCCGGCGGCCAGAGCGGCCGGATCGTACCCGGCGTTGTGAGCAAGCGGCCCGAACTGGCCCCAGCCGCTGACGGATACGTAGACGATTCCCGGATTCACTGCCGAGCAGTGTGAATATCCCACGCCCCAGGAATCGAGGGTGCCCGGCTTGAAGTTCTCGACAATCACGTCCGCGGTACCTGCCAGCTGCAGGAAGATGTCACGTCCTTCCGGAGCACGCAGATCCAGGGAGATGCTCCGCTTGTTCCGGTTGACTGTCTGCTCAAGATACGAGCGCCCGGTACCGGGAAGAATCGGCGGCAGCTGATATCCGAGCCCGCCTGGGCGGTCAATGTGGATGACGTCGCAGCCGAGGTCGGCCAGTACGCAGGACACCATCGGCCCGGCCCAGGCGGTCGTAGCGTCCAGGACCCGGATGCCGCCGACAGGACCAGCCAGGTCATCGCGGGCTCGGGCATAGAACTCCGACTTATCCACGGCACTACCTCATCCCGGTCAGGGCGGCGTCAGTGGATGCCATCTAGATCGCCGTCCATCCACCGTCGACGACCAGTACTGAGCCCGTCATGAAGCTGCTCGCCTCACTGGCCAGGAACAGGACGGCGCCGTTGAGTTCGTCTACTTCGCCGCCACGCTGCATGGGTGTCCTCTTCTCGAGCCAGGTCACGCTTTCGGGATCGGCGAAGAGCAGGTCATTGGTCATCTCCGTCTTGAAGAAACCGGGGCACAGCGCGTTGACGCGCACGCCTCGGCGCGCCCATTGCGCGGCCAGCTCCCTCGTCAGGTTGATCAGCGCCCCCTTGCTGGCGCGATAACTGGTCTGCGGAGGCCTGCCCAGTCCTACCAGCCCCATGATCGATGCGACATTGACGACAACCCCGTATCCGCGGGTCAGCATGTCGCGGCCGGCCAGCTGCGAGAGCCAGAACGGCCCGTCCACGTTCACCGCCATCACGCGCCGCCATTCCTCTTCGGCCTCCAGCTCTGCCGGCGCTGTGGCGTAGGTGCCCGCATTGTTCACCAGGACGTCAATGCGGCCGAACTCCGCGATCGCCCGGCCCACGACCCGCTCGCATTCGGTCCGTACGCCCACGTTAGCGGCGACCACCAGGGACCGCGGCAAAGCGGCGCTGAGCTGCTCCAGCCGTTCTCTCCTGCGCGCCACGAGGACCACTGTCGCCCCCGCCGCGTGCAGAACGCGGGCGAACTGCTCGCCTAGCCCGCTCGAGGCGCCCGTGACGACGACGACCCGGTCCTGCATGGAGAAGCGAGCGAATGGATCGTCATCGGCCCCGGTCATGAGCTCGTCCTGTCGGAGGCCGCGCCGCCACGGGCATCCAGGTAGGACTCACGCAACCGGAACTTCTGGATCTTGGTGGCCGACATCGGCCACTCGGTCACGAACACGATGTCGCGCGGCACCTTGAACCGGGCAAGCTCACGGCTCGCGAACTCCACCAGGTCGCTGGCGGTCCCGTCGAAAGACCCGTCAGTCTCTACGAAACCGACCGGTACCTCGCCGTACTTCGCATCGGGAACTCCGATCACCGACGCCGCGAGCACGCCTGGATAGGACACGAGGACCGATTCGATCTCTAGGGCTCCCACGTTCTCTCCGCCCACCTTGAGCATGTCCTTGATCCGGCCGAGATAGGCAATACGGCCGCCGTCGTCGAGTGCCGCGAGATCACCGGTAAAGAACCAGCCATGCTCGTCGAACACGTCCGGATGCAACTCGTCCCCGAGGTAGCGAGTCACCATGTCCGGTCCCTTCAGCCACAGCTGGCCGGGATGACCGGCGGACAGCACCTCGCCGGTGTCTACGGACCGGATCTGAGCGGTCAGGCCTTCCCTCGGCACTCCCGTTGTCGTCAGCCGTACCTCCAGCGGGTCATCCGGGCTGCTGACTGCCACCGTTCCGCAGGCCTCGGTGATGCCATAGCAGTTCAGCAGCGTCGCCCCGGGAAGCGCGGCCTGGATGTCCCGTACGACCGCGGGCGGGCCGACGCAGAGGATCCGCTCGACCTGCGCCAGTCGTTCCGGCCGGTAGGACGGATCGCGGAGCATGTCCTGGACAAAATTCGCGAAGGCCGGATAGGCAACCGTCGCTCCGTGTGCCTCGATAGCGGCAATCGCCGACGCCGGCTCGAAGTGGCTCGTCGAGACGAAGGTGCCGCCGCGGCCGAGCGAGCCGACCAGCGGAATGATGCTCGCGCAGTGGAACATCGGGCACGGGTTCCACAAGACGGTGCCGTCTGCGAGCCCCAGCCGGGCCGCCATAGCCATTCCGGCATTCACCACCCCGCGGTTGTGCAGCGGGCAACCCTTCGGCCGTGCCGTCGTGCCCGAGGTGTACAGCAGGAGCGACGTGTCCAGCTCCGCCGTTTCAGCCTCTGGCCTGAGACCTTCCGCCCGCGTGGCGCCAGGCCCCGTTTCCTTGGCAGCAGGGCTGATCCCATCGCGTCCGAAGACATGAACAACCTGAAGGTCAGGCAATCCGTCGGCGTCGGGCCGTCGTGGCGTTGCCAGCACCGAGGCGGTACGGCCCAGACGCTCCAGGTAGTTGACGGGTCCGTCGACGCGGGCCGTGCTGACAAGCGCCCTGGTGCGGGAGTGTTTCAGGATATAGGCGACCTCCCCGGCTCCCAGGCGGACGTTGACCGGCAGAAACGCCGCTCCCAGCCGGGCCGCCGCGGCGAAGGTGGTGCAGAAGTCAGTGCCGTTAGGCAGGAATCCTGCGACGACGTCTCCTGCTGAGATACCTTGTCGGCGCAACGAGTCGGCCAGTGCGCCGGCCCTCCGCCACAGTTCCTGGTAGGTGAGCGCCTCTCCGTCGCAGATGAAGGCGGCCCGGTCAGGTACGCGGTCACCCGTCTGGCGGAGCAGCTCGACAAACGTCGTGGCCGTGGATTCAGCCCTGCTACTCATCGACGTACTCCGGATCGGTCTTGTTGAAGTAGCTACTGCGGGCGATCTCCGTGTTGGGGCTCTTGGACATGAAGCCGCTCGCGATGAAGTCCATGTGCTGCACGGAGCGATCGAGCGCTTTGGAGTAGGCGTTGATGGACGCCTTCGTGACCGCGACCGTCACCGGCGGCTGCCGGAGGATATCTGCCGCGTAACGCTCAGCCGTCGGGATGAGGTCAGCATCGTCTACCACTTCATTGAGGTATCCGATGGTCAGCAGGTCGCTCGCCAGGTACGTCCTGGCAAACAGCAGCATTTCCTTTGCCTTAGCCGGGCCGACGAGCTGGATCAGCGGAGGCAGGGCATTCCAGGTCAGGTTGAATCCAATCGCGACTTCGTTGATTTTCATCCGGATCGATGGAGACCCGATGCGGAAGTCGCACGCGGTGGGCAGAATAGCGCCCGAGCCGATCATGTGGCCATGGCAGCAGCATATCGTGATGGCCGACATATTGGTCAAACGATCCATCATTCGCACGCCGTCGCGGGCCCACTGCATGAATTGCTTCGTGGACAGGCCGAATTCTTTGAGCTCTCCGCCAGCGCTCAGGCTCTTTCCTGCACCGCGGACAATCACGACGCGCACGTCCGGATCCCGGTCGAGGTCAAGGCAGGCATCCTCCACGTCCCGGCACGACTGCATGCTGAACGCATTATGAATCTCCGGGCGATTGAAGACCATGTGGCGCACCGGACCCGAGCCGGTAATGAGCAGCGTCGGATAGGTTTTAACGTCAGCGTATTCGTGCTCCTCGCTTGGCACCTGGCTCCTCCTCGCCGGCGAAGACTCTGTCAGCATTACTGTGTGCCTATCAGGATATCGCCGATTCCCTCAGCGTAATATGTCCTCCTATGCTGGCCCGACAGTATCACATTTCCTTAGGCCACTGCGGTCAGAAAGAACGCGGCAGCCCAAGCGACTCTGCGATGATGTTGCGGGCCATCTGGTTCGTGATGGGACCGAACCCGTACCCGCGTGCGTCGCGCCAGTAACGCTGCATATCCGTCTCCATCGCATAACCCATGCCGCCGAGCAGGGTTATGCCGTGGTCCGCGGAGCGAATGGCATTCTCTGACGCGACAACCTTCGCCATCGTCGCCTCGATGCCGCACGGAAGGTCGTTTTGCTGACGCCAGGCTGCGTAATACATCATGAGCTCGGCCTGCTGACGCCACATCGCGATGTCCGCGATGAAGTGCTGAAGCACCTGGAACTGCCCGATTGGCTTGCCGAACGCCTCGCGTTCCATGACGTACTTGAGGCCGTCCTCGAGGACCCCGTCCATGATGCCGGTGCACATCGCTGCCACGAGGATGCGCTCGTTATTCAGTGACGCCAGCATGTGATACCAGCCCGCGTCGACTTCTCCGACAACATTCTGATCGGGGACGAACACATCGTCGAGGAATACTTCGCACGATCCGAGGGACCGCATGCCAAGCTTGGGAATCTCCCTAGTCGACAGGCCATCGGACGGATTGGGCACGAGAAAGATCGTGAGGCCGCGGCTGGCCTTCTCTTCCTGTTTCTTCGTGCGGGCGAGCAGCAGCAGGTACTGCGAAACGTGCGCCGAAGTCGACCAGATCTTCTGCCCCTTGATCGACCACCCACCGGGTACCTTCGTGGCGCGCGTCTTCATGGCGCCGAGGAGGTCAGTGCCGCCGCCGGGCTCCGTGACCGAGATCGCAATGCGGATCTCGCCGCGCGCCAGCCTCGGCAGCAGGTCCTGCTTCGTCTCCTCCTGCGCATAAAGGTAGATAGACCGAGCGCAGAAGCTGCTCACCCCCCAGAGCCAGGTGAGGCCGCCCAGGGTGCGGGATAGCTCCCTGATGAAGATCGCCTGGATGAAGACGTCTCCGCCCTGGCCGCCGTACTCCTCCGGAAGCCCTATGGCGTGATAGCCGGCGGCAGTCATCTTGTCCCAGATCTCAAACGGCCAGCGCTCCTCACGGGCTTCCAGCTCACGGGCGAGATCCTTCGGTACCTCCTTGTTCACCCAGGCCCGCACCGAGTCACGGAACAGCTTCTGTTCCGGCGTGAGCTCGAATTCCACGTTCGCCTCCCTGGCGTTCCGTCCGGCCGGTCCGTAATCTAACCACCGTTTGGCTGATTGTGACCACTGATCGCCGCGACTGTCAACCGGACCGGTCGCAGCCGATGTCACTGCTTGCACGCTCTCAGTCTTCCGGCCTGCGACTCTCCCGATCCATGGAGCAGCGCATCACCCCGAGGGATCCAAGTGCCGACCTGATGAGTTGATTGACCATACGTCCGTTTGACTCACTCGCCGCACTTGCCGCATACTGGAACAGGGCACGAGCGTGCCACTGCGGCACGCCGTCGGCACCGACGACCCGGTCGGCACGGCCGATGCAGCGGGAGCGCGGGACCGTCGGCGCGGACAGGTCCGGCGGCGTGACTAGGCGCTTCTAGACGCGCGTCACCGCCGCAGCATGCCGCGAGGCAACGGCCGGAACGGGCGAGGACACTCATGCGCATCGGCGTGACCATAATGCCTACCGAACGTTCGATTCCTCTCTGGGACTTCGCCCGGGCCGCGGAGGAACTCGGGTTTGAGTCCGTCTTCGTTCCTGAGCACACCCACATTCCGGCCGCTCGCCAGACTCCGTTCCCGCAGGGGGGTGAGCTGCCGGACGCCTACCGACGCGTGTTCGACCCCTTCGTAGCGCTGGCAGCCGCAGCAATGCAGACGACGACGATCAGGATCGGGACAGGCGTCTGCCTGGTGACACAGCATGATCCCATCACGCTGGCCAAGCAGGTCGCGACGCTGGACCATGTGTCGGGCGGCCGGTTCCTGTTCGGCGTGGGGGCAGGCTGGAACCGGGAGGAGATGGCCAATCACGGGACTCCCCCGGACCAGCGCTGGGCCGTTCTGCGTGAGCGGGTGCTTGCCATGACCGCAATCTGGACCCAAGACCTCGCCGAGTATCACGGCAGCCATGTCAGTTTCGACAAGATCTGGTCCTGGCCCAAGCCGCTGCAGCGACCGCGCCCGCCGCTGCTGCTTGGTGGCGCCAGCCGCCCCGCACTCGAGCGCGTCGCCGAACTGGCTGATGCCTGGATGCCGATCGCGACCGATCCCGCGACGATCGCCGAACAGCGGCGGACACTCGACGATCTCGCGGCCGCCGCGGGCCGGGACCGCGTTCCCGTCACGGTGTTCTCCCCGCCCGCACAGCCCGAGCTGCTCGCAGAGTACGCCCGTCTCGGGGTCGAACGCTGCGTCCTCGGCGTTCCGTCGGCCGATGCCGTCGAGGTGCTTCCCCGGCTCCGCAAGTACGCCGCGCGACTCGGGCTCTCGCCAGGCTGACGTGCCGGACGGAATCCCTCGGGCGGCTATTACCGAACCAACGTTTGGTAAGCTGAGCCAATGAGCGCACAGCCATCTGCCAAGGAGGACACGCCGGCAAGCACGCGCCGACGCAAAACGCCACGCCGCCAGGCAGAGATTCTCCACGCTGCTGCACTGATCTTCTACGAGAAGGGCTACCAGGCAGCATCCACCCAGGACATCGGCGACGCGGTCGGTTTGCTCAAGGGCAGCCTGTATCACTACATCTCGTCGAAAGAAGACCTGCTCTTTGACATCGCGAACGCCCAGAACGAATTGGTCGTGGCCGCGTCTGCCGATATCCGCCGCGATCTCGGGAAGTCCGCGCTGGTCCGGCTAACTCTACTCATCCGCGCTCACATCGAGTTGTTCACCGCCACCTACACCGAGTCCATCGTCTATATCCGCGAGACGCACCATCTGTCCGAGGAACGGAAAGAGTCCATCAATGCGGGCGCGCGCCAGTACAGGGATGCGGTAGTCGAAGTTCTCCAGCAGGGAGTGAACGAAGGCACGATCGATCCGACAATCGACCTGCGTCTGGCTGCCATTAGCATCCTCGGCCTCCTCAATTCGATGTCAGCGTGGTATCGGGTGGACGGCGAATACCGGCCCCAGGAGATCGCCAACCAGCTGGCGCGCCTTGTTATCAGCGGCCTCGCGATCCGGGTTCCGTAGCACCGGGTCATTTGTGCACGCGTTCGTCAGCCTCGCAGCCCAGTGTCCGCTAGCAGCCAAAGGCCAGCCAGCGATGACAAGACAGCCTTCGGCCGGGCGAGCCGCCAAGCGGCCCAGTGATCCAAGCCGCGACGCACCGGAGTTCGACGGCCTGACGATTGCCATCTCCCCCGGGTCAGCAGGGCACTGACTCCCTGCTCTGTGCACCATGTCAGGTACCACCGCGTCCCTTGTGAAAGGGACGCGCGGCCACTCCGCGCGGGGAGGGAACATCATGAGCTACCAGCAGCCGCCAGACGACCCTTATCAGACCCGGGCGCCGTTCACGCCGGACCAGTCCCAGCCGTCGTATCAGAGCCTCGCCGCCGTATCAGAATCAGGCACCGTACGCACCACCACCGCAGGCCCAGCAGCCGGGCTACCAGCAGCCCCGCGACCCCTACTATGGCCGCGCCGATGTGCCACCCGGACAGCACCAGCCGGCCTCCACGCCGGACCAGCGTGCATATCCTCCCCGGACCACTCCCGCCAGCCATAGGGCCACCCGGCAGGCTGCCGGAAGGCAGTACGGCCTC
>PMST01000366.1 GCA_003168295.1 Actinomycetota bacterium | reverse complement strand
GCGGCGACATGGAGGTCGGCTCGTACGCGCACCGCCCGATCATCGTCCCGCCGGACGAGATCCCGTCGATTGAGGAGTCGGTGCTCTCGCCCACCGAGATGCCGTTCACCCAGGACGACTTCGACCCCCAGCTGGAGCAGGCGCTCGAGCTGATGCCCGAGCTGCTCGGCGACGAACGGGCCGGCATCAGGTACGCGATCAACGGCCTGATCTCGATGACCCCGGACGGGCACCCGATCCTCGGCGAGCTGCCGGAGGCCAGGGGGCTGTGGGCGGCGGCGGCCAGCTGGATCAAGGAAGGCCCGGGCTGCGGGCGCGCGGTCGCCGAGCTGATGTCAGGCCAGGTGCCCACCGTCGACGTGCACGAGGCGGACGCGGCCCGGTTCTACCCGCACCAGCAAACCGTCGCGCACGTCCGGGGCCNNTGCACCCGGCCGAGCAGTGGGAGTCTGGCCGCCCGGTGCGGGTCAGCCCGGTGTACGACCGGGAGCGCGCCCTGGACGCCGTGTTCTACGAGACGGCGGGCTGGGAGCGGCCGTTCTGGTACGGCGTGAACACGTCGCTGCTCGACCGGTACGCCGGCCAGCTGATGGAGCGGCCGGCCGAATGGGAGTCGCGCTGGTGGTCACCGGTCATCAACGCCGAGCACCTGGCCATGCGGGACGCCTGCGCGCTGGTCGACCTGTCCGCCTTCGCCGTCTTGGAGGTGTCCGGGCCCGCCGCGCTCGACGCGGTGCAGGCGCTGTCCGTCGCGCAGCTGGACGTGGCCGTCGGCCGCGTCGTGTACACCTCCTGGCTGGACGAAAACGGCGGGTTCCGCGCCGACCTGACCGTGATGCGGCTGGCCGACGACCGGTTCCGGGTGGTGACCGGCGGCGCGACCGGGAAGTCCGACGCCAAGTGGATCGCCGACCACCTGCCGCTCGGTGCCTACCTGGCCGACCTCACCTCGGCCTGGACCACGATCGGGCTGTGGGGCCCGCGGGCCAGGGACGTGCTGGCCGCGGTCACCGCCGACGACGTGTCGCACGCCGGGTTCGGGTTCGGCAGCTGCCGGGAGGTCGAGGTCGGCGGGATCGTGGTGCTCGCGTCGCGGATCTCCTACGTCGGCGAGCTCGGCTGGGAACTGCACGTGCCGATCGAGCAGGGCGCCCGGCTGTGGGACACGCTGTGGGAGGCGGGCCAGCCGCACGGGCTGGTGCCGGCCGGCATCGGCGTGTACGGCACGACCGGGCGGCTGGAGAAGGGGTACCGCGCGTTCGGCGCCGAGCTCACGCCCGACTACACCCTGGTCGAAGCCGGCATGACCAGGCCGAAGGTCAAGTCCCAGCCGTTCATCGGCAAGGACGCGTACCTGCGGCAGCGGGCCGAGCCGCCGGTCGCGGTGCTGTGCACGCTCACCGTGGACTCGCACGCCTCGGCCGACGGTTCTTTGCGCTACATGCTCGGCGGCGAGCCGATCCTGTCGCCGGCGGGCGAGCGCCTGGTGGACGCCAAGGGGCGGCCTTCGTACGTGACCAGCGCCGGCTCGGGCCCGTCGGTGGGCAAGCACCTGCTGATGGCCTACCTGCCCGCCGAGTTCGCCGTCGAGGGCAGCTCGCTGCTGGTGGAGTACATGGGCGAGACCTACCCGGTGACGGTCGCGGTGGCCGGCGCCACCCCGCTGTTCGACCCCGACAACTCGCGGATCAGGAGCTAGCCGTCGTGGAGATACTCGTCTGCATCAAGCGGGTCCCCACCGTGGGCGGCAGGATCGCGGTGACCCCGGACGGGCAGGAGGTCGACACCCGGATGTCCGGGTTCTCCATCAGTCCGCACGAGGAATGCGCGGTCGAGGAGGCGGTCCAGATCACCGAGCGCGCGGGCGGCTCGGTATCGGTGCTGACCCTGGGCCCCGAGGCGGCGATCGAGCAGCTGCGCGGCGCCCTCGCGCTCGGCGCCGGGCGGGCGGTGCTGCTCGAGACCGATGGTTCGGAGTTCGGCCCGATCGCGACCGCGGCCGCCATCGCCGCGGAGGTCCGGGCGCACTCCTATGACCTGGTGCTGCTCGGCAACGAGGCGGCCGATACCGGCGACTACCAGGTCGGCGTCCGGCTGGCGCACGAGCTCGGCTGGCCGGTGGCCACCGGGATCAAGAACCTGTCGGTGTCGCCGGACGGCATCGTGGCGCGTCGCGAGTACCGCGGCGTGGAAGAGGCCTATGAGCTGCCGCTGCCCGCGGTGATCACCGTCAAGGAAGGCATCAACCTGCCGCGGTACCCGTCGCTGCCCGGACGGCTGCGGGCCAAGCGCGCGGCGGTCGAGCGCTCCGCGCCGGTTTCGGCGGCCGAAGGGCTGCGCAAGGAGGCGCTCCGGGTGCCCGCGTCGAGCCAGCACCAGGCCACCGTGCTCGGCCACGGGGCCGACGCCGTGCCCGAGCTGGTCCGGGTGCTAGACGAACTGGGGGTCCTGCTTTGAGCGTCCTCTGCCTGGTCGAGCTCGATGGCGCAGATCCCGCCGACGTTTCGCTCCGGGCGCTGACGCTGGCCCGGACCCTGGGGGATTCGTCCATCGGGGCGGTCGTGTTTGCGGACTCGGCTCATGTGCCCGCGGTCACGCTGGCCGATTACGGCGTTACCGACGTGTACGTGATCGAGCCCGGGTCGCTGGACGGGTATGCCCCGCAGGCCTGGGCCCGGACGCTGGCCGGGCTCGCCACCGAAACCGGTGCGACCGCCGTGCTGGCGGCCGGCACCGACCGGGGCAACGAGGTGCTCGCGCATGTAGGTGCGATCACCGGCCTGCCGATGGCGGCGAACTGCACGGTGGTCACGCCGGACGGCGGCCGCACGCACCGGCTCGTCCGGCACCGGTGGGCCGGGCTGCTGTTCGAGGACGCGGTCATGGAGGCGCCGGTCGCGCTGTTCACCGTGGCCACCGACGCCGTGGCCCCGGTGCCCGTCGTCCCGGCCTCCGTCCAGGTGCACGTGCACAAGCCGGAGCTGGCCGAGGCGGACCTGGTGGTGCGGGCCGCCGAGTCGGCCGGGCGGGCCGGCGGCGTGTCGCTGGCCACCGCGCGGGTCGTGGTCGGCGGCGGCCGGGGCGTCGGCGGCGCCGACGGCTTCGCGCCGCTCGAGGAGCTGGCCGAGCTGCTCGGCGGCGTGGTCGGGGTGTCCCGCGTGGTCACCTCCGAGGGCTGGCGGCCGCACCGGCAGCAGGTCGGCCAGACCGGTACCAAGATCACCCCGGAGCTCTACCTGGCCTGCGGCATCAGCGGCGCCATCCAGCACATCGCGGGCTGCGCGGGCGCCAAGCACATCATCGCNNTCATCGGCGACCTGCACCAGGTCATCCCCGCCCTGGTCGCCGCCCTGCGCGCGCGCTGACGGCCGGCCCGGGTGGCCGTCAGCGAATCCCGCTGATCTGGCCTTTTGTCTCCCGCTTGGGCAATGGGCAGGTAGCCGCCCATATGCTGGGCGTCTTCGGGTTCGGTTGGCTTGCGACCGGAGCAGGTGAGGAGTTGCGCATGGTCGTAGCGGGGATGGGAAAGTGAGTGGTGGTCGGAACGCACGTTCAGCGGGAGGGATGGGAGACCTTTGGCGGCTACTGCCGTATGGCCGGGCGACAGTTATCCACTGGGCGCCACCTATGACGGGGCCGGCACCAACTTCGGCCTGTTCTCCGAGGTCGCGGACCGGGTTGAGCTGTGCCTGTTCGGCGAGGACGGCCAGGAAACCCGGGTCGACCTGCACGAGGTGGACGGGTTCGTCTGGCATGGGTACCTGCCCGGAGTCAGCCCCGGCCAGCGCTACGGATACCGGGTGCACGGGCCCTACNNGCAACCCGGCCAAGCTGCTGCTGGACCCGTACGCGAAGGCGATCGAGGGCAGCGTCGACTGGGGCCAGGCGGTGTTCGCCTATCCGTTCGGGCATCCGGACCGGCGTAACAACACCGACTCCGCCCCCCACGTCCCCCGCTCGGTGGTGGTGAACCCGTACTTCGACTGGAACCTGGACCGGCCGCCGCGAACCTCCTACCACGAGACGGTCATCTACGAGGCGCACGTCCGCGGCCTGACCAAAGAGCACCCGGTGATCCCGGACGAGCAGCGCGGCACCTACCTGGGCCTGGCCCACCCCGCGGTCATCTCGCACCTGCAGGGCCTCGGCGTCACCGCCGTGGAGCTGCTGCCCGTGCACCAGTTCGTCACCGACAGCCATCTCAGCGACAAGAGCCTGCGCAACTACTGGGGCTACAACACCATCGGTTTCTTCGCCCCGCACAACGCCTACGCCGCCGGCGGCAGCCGCGGTGAGCAGGTGCAGGAGTTCAAGACCATGGTCCGCGCGCTGCACGCGGCCGGGATCGAGGTCATCCTCGACGTGGTCTACAACCACACCGCCGAGGGCAACCACATGGGGCCGACGCTGTCTTTCCGCGGCATCGACAACTCCGCCTACTACCGGCTCGTCGACGACGACCGGCGCTACTACATGGACACCACGGGCACCGGGAACAGCCTGCTGATGAGGCACCCGCACGTGCTTCAGATGATCATGGACTCGCTGCGCTACTGGGTGCTCGACATGCACGTGGACGGCTTCCGGTTCGATCTCGCCGCCACCTTGGCCCGCCAGTTCTACGAGGTGGACCGGCTGTCCGCGTTTTTCGACCTGGTCCAGCAGGATCCGGTGGTCTCCCAGGTCAAGCTGATCGCCGAGCCGTGGGACGTGGGCGACGGCGGCTATCAGGTCGGCAACTTCCCGCCGCTGTGGAGCGAATGGAACGGGAAGTACCGGGACACGATCCGCGACTTCTGGCGCGGCCAGCCCTCGACCGTCCCCGAGTTCGCCTCCCGGCTGACCGGGTCCAGTGACCTGTACCAGCAGGACAGCAGGCGTCCGGTCGCCTCGGTCAACTTCGTGACCTGCCACGACGGCTTCACCCTGCAGGACCTGGTCTCCTATAACCACAAGCACAACGAGGCCAACGGCGAGGACGGCCGGGACGGCAGCGACGACAACCGGTCCTGGAACAGCGGGGTGGAGGGCCCGACGCAGGACAAGGCCGTACTCGCGCTGCGCGCGCGGCAGAAACGCAACTTCCTCACCACGCTGCTGCTGTCCCAAGGCGTCCCGATGCTGCTCGCGGGCGACGAGATGGGGCGCACCCAGCAGGGCAACAACANNAGGACAACGAGATCTCCTGGATGGACTGGGCGGTCCGCGCGGAAGACGACCAGGCGCTGCTTGACTACGTGCGCAAGCTCATCCGGCTGCGGTCCGAGCACGCGGTGTTCCGGCGCCGCCGGTTCTTCCGCGGTCAGGCGCTGCGCGGCGGCCGGAACCGGCTCGGCGACATCGCCTGGTTCGCGCTGTCCGGGGAGGAGATGACCGACGACGACTGGGATGCGGGGTTCGCCAAGTCGCTCACCGTGTTCCTGAACGGCCGGGCGATCAGCGAACCCGACCGGCGGGGCGAGAAGGTCACCGATGACTCCTTCCTGCTGATGTTCAACGCCGGCGAGAAGGATCTTCAGTTCGTCATCCCGCCGCGCCGCTACGGCCCGCGGTGGTCCAAGGTCCTGGACACGACGTTTCCGGTGGCGGAATTTGAAAATGAGAGCGCGGTCAAGCCGGGAGACGTGATCAACGTGACCAACTATTCAGTGCAGCTGCTGCGCCGTGGCTGAGCGCGCTGGCGGCCCGCGCTCGGCCCGGGTGCCCGTCTCCACCTACCGGCTGCAGCTGCGGGACAGCTTCGGGTTCGACCGCGCGGCCGAGCAGGCCGATTACCTCGCCGCGCTCGGCGTGACGCACGTCTACCTGTCGCCGATCCTGCAGGCCAACCCGGGCTCGCCGCACGGCTACGACGTGGTGGATCACTCGCGCGTCTCCACCGACCTCGGCGGCGAGGACGCATTCCGCGCGATGGTGGAAACGTTTCACCGCAATCACCTCGGCGTGGTGGTCGACGTGGTGCCCAATCACATGGCCCGGCCGACGCCGGAGTCACTGAACTCCCAGCTCTGGTCGGTGCTGCACCAGGGCAGGAAGTCGCGCTACGCGCACTGGTTCGACGTCGACTGGGACGCTCAGGACGGCAGGCTGCTGATGCCGATCCTGGCCGGGCCGGTGGAGAAATGCCTGGACGACCTCATCATCGACACGGCCCTGCGGGACCCCGGGCACCCCGGGCACTCCGGGCCGGTGCTGCGCTATTTCGACCACGTGCTGCCGCTGCGGGACGGCGTGGCCGACCTGCCGCTCGGCGTGCTGCTGGCCCAGCAGCACTACCGGCTCACCGACTGGCACGACGCGGCGACCCAGCTCAACTGGCGGCGGTTCTTCGACATCGACACGCTCATCGCGATCAGGGTCGAGGATCCCGACGTGTTCAGCGCCACCCACGAGGTGCTGTTCCGCCTGGTGAACGAGGGGCTGATCGACGGCCTGCGGGTGGACCACCCGGACGGGCTGGCGGATCCGGCCGGCTACCTAGACCGGCTCGCGGCGGCGACAGGTAACGCCTGGGTCGTGGTGGAGAAGATCCTGGCGCAAGGCGAGGAACTGCCGGACTGGCGCTGCGCGGGCACTACCGGCTACGACACCCTGGCCCTGGTCGGCGGGCTGTTCGTGGACCCAGCCGGAGCAGAGCCGCTGACCGAGGAGTACGTCCGCTTCACCGGCGGCAGCTCCGATTTCACCGAGGTGGAGCGGGACGCCAAGCAGTACATCGCCGACGGTACCTTCGCCGCCGAGCTGTCCCGGCTCACCCGGGTATTCGCCCGCGGCTACCCGGCCCTGGACTTCAGCGCCTCCGACCTGCACGATGTCCTGGTCGCGGTGCTGGCTGAGTTCGGCGTGTACCGGGCCTACGTGACCCCCGGCCAGCCGCCGCCGGACGCCTCGGCGGCCGTGGTGCGGGCGGCCGCCGACCGCGCTTGCGACCACCTGGATCAGCGCCTGCACCCGGCCCTGGATGCCGTGTGCGCGGCCGTGCTCGGCCTGGGCGGCGCGGCGGGCGAGAAGTCCCAGCAGGCCGCCCGCGACGAGCTGATCGTGCGGTTCGGCCAGACCACGGGCCCGGTGCTGGCCAAGGGGGTCGAGGACACCGCGTTCTACCGCTGGTCCCGGCTGACCGCGCTGAACGAGGTGGGCGGCGACCCGGAGGTTTTCGGCATCAGCCCGGCGTGGTTCCACGCGGAGGCCAGCCGCCTGGCCGCCCGGTGGCCGGCCACCTTGACCACGTTGTCGACGCACGACACCAAACGGCAAGAGGACGTGCGGGCCCGGCTGGCCGTGCTCGCGGAGTGGCCGCAGGAGTGGGCGCACCAGGTCGGCGAGTGGCACGGCCTGGCCAGGTGGCTGACCGACGGCGCCGCGGCGCAGGCCACCGAGCGGGCCCCTGAGCCCGACCTTGAGTACCTGACCTGGCAGACCCTGGTCGGCGCGTGGCTGATCGGCGGCGAGCGGCTGAGCGAGTATCTCGGCAAGGCGATGCACGAGGCCAAGACCCGCACCTCCTGGACCGTGCCCCGGGCCGGATACGAGTCGGCGGTGCTCGGCCTGGCCGACGCGGTGACCAGCGACCCGGAACTGACCGCGGCCATCGCCGGCTTCGTGGCCAGGATCGCGCCGGACGCCCGGGTGAACTCCCTCGGCGCCAAGCTGGTGCAGCTCACCATGCCGGGAGTGGCCGACGTCTACCAGGGCTGTGAGCTCACCGGCCTGTCCCTGGTGGATCCGGACAACCGCCGGCCCGTGGACTACCAGCGGCGCAGGCGGCTGCTGGCCGCGCTGGCGGACGATCCCGACGCCGCCGTCGGCCTGGACGCGGAGAAACTGCTGGTCACATCGCGCGCGCTGCGGCTGCGCCGTGATTACCCGGACTGGTTCGCCGCCGGCTACACCCCGCTGAGCTGCGAAGGGCCGGCCGCGGAGCACGCGGTCGCCTTCGTCCGCGGTGATCACGCGGTCACCGTCGTCACCCGGCTGCCGGCCGGGCTGCGGCGGGGCGGCGGCTGGGCCGATACCGTCCTGCCGCTGCCCGACGTGCACTGGCGGGACGTGCTGACCGGGGTCAGGCACGCCGGTACCAGGCCGCCGCTGGCCGAGCTGACCCGGCGGCTGCCGGTGGCCCTGCTCATCCCGGACCAGATCTACGCGCAGGAGCAGGACCGGCGCTCGGGCCGGAGCGCCTGGTGACGACGTTCAGCGTCTGGGCGCCCGCCGCGGGTCAGGTCGAAGTCGAGGTCGCGGGACAGCGCTACCCGATGAGCCAGGAAAGCGCCGGCACCAGCTCCGGCTGGTGGAGCGCGGACGTGCCCGACGTGGCGGCCGGGATCGACTACGGGTTCCGGCTGGACGACGGCGAGACGCTGCCTGACCCGCGCTCCCTGCGGCAGCCGTTCGGCATCGCGGGCCTGAGCCGCCGCTACGATCACTCCGCCTTCCGCTGGACGGATGAGAGGTGGCGCGGCGGCGCGCTGCACGGCTCGGTGATCTACGAGCTGCACGTCGGCACGTTCACGCCGAAAGGCACCTTCGACGCGGCCATCGGGCGGCTCGATCACCTGCGCGACCTCGGCGTGCACGCGGTCGAGCTGATGCCGGTGGCGACGTTCCCCGGGCGGCACGGCTGGGGCTACGACGGGATCAACCTGTGGGCGGTACACGAGCCGTACGGCGGTCCCGACGGGCTGAAGCGGTTCGTCGACGCCTGTCATGAGCGCGGCCTGGCCGTCCTGCTCGACGTGGTGTACAACCACGTCGGCATCGGCAACCGACTAGGCGACTTCGGGCCGTACTTCACCGCGGCCCACGTGACGCCGTGGGGCCCCGCGGTGAACCTGGACCAGCCCGGGTCCGACGAGGTCCGCTCGTTCCTGATCGGCAACGCGCTGATGTGGCTGCGTGATTACCACCTCGACGGGCTGCGGCTGGACGCGGTGCACGCCCTGGAAGACCACCGGGCCCTGCACTTCCTGGAAGAGCTCGCCACCGAGGTGCAGGCGCTGGCGGCCCGGCTGAACCGCGAGCTGATACTGATCGCCGAATCCGACACCAACGACCCCCGGCTGGTTACCTCACGGGAGGCGGGGGGCTACGGGCTGGCCGCGCAGTGGAGCGACGACTTCCACCACGCGGTGTATGCGGCGATCACCGGCGAACGGCAGGGCTACTACTGCGACTTCGGGTCGCTAGCCACGCTGGCCAAGACCTACACCAAGGTGTTCTTCCACGACGGCATCTGGTCCGCTTTCCGCGGCCGGACGCACGGACGGCAGGTCGACGTGTTCCGCGTCCCCGCCCACCGCTTCCTCGGCTACCTGCAGAATCATGACCAGATCGGCAACCGTGCCATCGGCGACCGGATCGCCGCCACGATATCCCCTGAACTGGTCATGGTCGGCTCCGGCTTGGCGCTGACCTCGCCGTATACCCCGATGCTGTTCATGGGCGAGGAGTGGGGCGCGGACACCCCGTGGCAGTACTTCACCGATCACATCGAACCCTGGCTGGCCGAGGCCGTCGCCGAGGGGCGCAAGGCCGAGTTCGCCACGCACGGCTGGGACGCGGCCGACGTACCTGACCCCCAGGACGAGGCGACCTTTCTCCGCTCCAAGCTCGACTGGGAGCAGCGCCATCATGAGCCGCACCTCGGCCTGCACGCCTGGTACCGGGAGCTGATCGCGCTGCGCCGGGTCCGGCCCGAGCTCACCGACCCGAGGCTCGACCGGGTGCACGCCGACTTTGACGAAGACGCGCGCTGGATCATGGTCCAGCGGGGGACCCTGCGGATCGCGGCGAACCTTGGCCCGAAGGCCGTCCGGCTGCCGCTCGGGCAGCCCGGCATCGCGGTCCTGGCCGCGTCCAGCCCGGGGGTCGCGATCAACCAGGACACGGTCGCGATCCCCCCCGCCGCCTTCGCCGTCATCGAGACAAGAGCACTTCGGCCGGCGTCGGAGTGACGCCGGCCGAAGTGCGGTCTGCCTGAGGTGCGGGCGGTTGAGTTGCGGTGGGTTGAGTTGCGGTGGGAGTTAAGGGCGGTTGAGTTACGGGCGCAGGCCCCGGCTCGGCCGGAGGATGCGGAACACCATCATGAGGGTCTGCAGCGCGGTGATGATCGCCAGGCCGGCCCAGCCGACCGTGAGGATGTCCCGCTGGACGAACAGCGGTGAGTGAATCCATCCGTAGACCGTCCCGCCGACGAGCACGGCGAGGATGAGCATGGCCCCGAGTATCTTGCCCGGTCCGCCTGCGCCGCCCTGCTCCGCCCGGGCCTGCTGGGCCCAGCCGTCGCGCTTGATCCCGGCCAGCACGTTAACCCAGGACGCGGTGGCGCAGCACACCCGCATGATCAGGTACAACTCGACGGGAACCAGCATGACCGCGCCGATCAGGTCGGCGGTGGTGCGGTTCGGCACCCGCCAGGCGAGCTTGAGGTTCAGCAGCACGGCCACGACCGGCGGGATGAGCCACAGCCAGTTCCATTTGTACTGGTGCACCATCAGCGACGCGGTGAGCAGGAAGAAGAAGCCGATCCTGGTGATGCCGTTCGAGGCCAGGCCGAGCTGCTGCTTCCACAGGGTCGCGGTCCACTGGTTCACCTTCGAGTGGACGAGCAGCCGGGCCATGCCCTCGTCCCACTTGCGACGCTGGGCCCATAGCGAGCGCAGGTTCATCATCGGCCCGGCGTAGGCGCGGGCGCTAACCGAGACGTTGGCCGAGTACCGCATGGCCTTCAGGTCGCCGGTGAGCTGCATGTCCTCGACCTGGGTGCTGGTGTCCCACGGTCCGCGGGTCAGGTTGCGCTCGGCCACGGCGCGCAGCGCCTCGTTGCTGAACAGCGAGGCCTGGCCGCCGAGCACGTAGGTCTTACGGTTGCGCCGCAGCGCGTCGGCGGTCCAGGCGGCGAACTCCAGCCGCTGCATGCGGATCAGCAGCCGGGCCATGCCCGAGGCGCCGAGGCGCTGGTCAAAGGTGTACCTAGCCATGACCCCGCCGGGTCGTGGCGTGATGGCCAGTTCCGCCTCAAGCTGCTGCAGGCAGTCCGGGGCCAGGATGGTGTCGGCGTCGATGCCGGCCACGTAGTCGTAGCCGGCCTGCCAGCGATTCCAGGCCTGGTTCAGCGCGCCGACCTTGCGCTCGGTGTTGCCGACGGTCCGCATCACCGTGACACCGCGGAAGCGGCGGGCGATCTGCTCGGTCTTGTCGGTGCAGTTGTCGGCGATCACCACGATCCGGTCCGGGACGCGGGTCTGGGTCAGCAGTGCGTTGAGCACGTTGCCGATCGAGTCTTCCTCGTTGTGTGAGGGGATGAGAACCAGCATCTTGGCGGTGCGCCGCTTCGGCGGCCGGTACCGGACGTCGTGCACGACGCGGGACATCGCCCGGCGCACCTCGCCCGCCCGGGTCGCCGCGCGGATCAGCACCGGATCCCGGTCCGGTCCCGCCCATGAGGTCGGCGCCAGCTCCGCGGTACGACCGGAGGAAAGGGCCTTCGGTGCTACAAGCAGTTCTTTGGTTGCCACGGTTTTTTGCTCCAGGTTCGCTTGGCGTCTGTGGCCTAGACTGCCTGCCGCGACAGGGCGGGACGGTTCCCTCCAGGTTGCCTACTGGTAGCAGCGTGATCGCGCAATTACTGACAGACACCACTATGACCCGTCATAACGGCCATCTTCGCGACGCTCATCCCAACCGCGTCCGCCCCCAGCTGACGTCGCGGCCCCGTATGTGGTGGTTGGCGCATCCTGCACAGAGGAGTGTGCAGGATGCGGCAACCATGACAATTCAGCCTGAGATGCGTGAGGCGGGTGGTGTAGGTGCGGCGGAGGGTGAGCGCAACGGTGGGCTGGGAGGGCTCGCGGCGCCCGCGAGGACGGCGCAAGCGATCCTGAGTCGGCTAGCTATGGCAACTTTGCTTGGCCGCGGTCACGACATCAGAGAAGGTCCAGGGGTTCTGCGGGCCGCCGTCGGCCTGCAGGGACTTCGGCAGGCCGTTCGGGAACCTGAAGGACGCCCGGGACCAGAACCAGCGGGTGCCTGAGGCGGAGCAGACCTTGACCGGCTGGCTGAACGTCACCACCGTGGCCACATCGAAGACCTGGCCGCCCGCGCAATTGGGATTACAGTCGTTGAGCTTGTACGTGCCCGTTCCCACCGCCTGCGTCGCGGACCAGCTTGACCATTTCATTTTGGCCAGGAACGCGGTGGAATCCCCGGATAGCGGGCAACCGTAAGTGGAAGTGCAAGCGGGCTCATATAGCGGCGTGAGGTTCGTGTCCTGGCTCGGGGCCAGGAAGGTGTTTGTTCCCAACGGCGAAGCGGTCCCGCTCGGTGTGACCGACGGCGCCGCGGGCGAGGCTGGCGCGCTCGACGATCCCGCGGCGGTCGGCGACCCCACTGGCGTGGGCGATCCCGCGGGCGCGCTGGCGGCGCTCGCCGCCGTGGAACTGGCCGATGAGCTACAGGCGGTCACCAGCAAGGCGGCGCAGGCGAGCCCGGCCCAAGTCAGGACTGCTCCGGCCGCGGCCGGCCGGGATTTTCGCGACTTCGAGGTCAACATCGATTCCTACCTCTTTAACTTCCAATAGCGGCTCGGTGAGCCATGTCACCCCTACGACGTTCGCCGTCACGCCATGGTTGGAAATCAGCTGGGCAAGGAGGTTAGCCAGGCCCCGTTCGGCATAAATATCACGGCCGGGACCGGCTGCGGTGGTTAGCGGACCGAACGGACCCTGGTAATTGTCACTCCGGCCGCGATCGACGCCAGCCCGGCCAGCGCGAAAAGCGACGGATAGCTGTGCATGAGGCCAAGAACCGCCCCGGCGATGATCGGCGCCACGACCAGCGGGAGGGAATACGCCACGTTGATCACGCCGAGGTCCTTGGCGCGATCGGCGGCCGCGGGCAGCACCGCGGTCAAGATGGCGGGAGCGGCCGCCCAGTACGTGCCGAAGCCCGCGCCCAGCAGCGGCGCGGCCACCAGCGCGGCCGGCCAGGTAGGCGAGATAACCAGGATGGCCGCGGCCGCGCCGCAGGCGATCGCGGCCGCCACGATGAACGGCTTGCGGCGCCCGGACCGGTCCGAGGCCGAGCCGCACACCCCGCCCGCGATGGCCAGCGCGACCGCATACAGCGCCATCAGCGTCAGCAGCCCGATCTGCGGGTCGTGGTAGTGCGCCGCGTCGGCCAGGAAATACAGCAGGTACAAGGTGCCGAGATCGTTGCCCAGGTTGACCAGGAAATGCGTCAGCCAGGCCCAGCCGAAGTCCGGGTACTGCCGGGGCGAGACCCACAGCTTGCGCAGCACCTGGGTGACCGGAACCCGCGGCTTGAATTCGGCGGGCAGCGGCTCGTCATGGGTGCGCAGGGTAAACGCCAGCGCGCCCGCGATCACGATCACGCCGCAGGTCAGGTAGCCGGGAGAGATCCTGGTCACCAGGACCGTGACGATCAGGGCGCCGAGCACGGTGCCCAGCATCTGGCTGATGCCGATCAGGCCGCCCAGCGTGCCGCGCTGATTGGCGGGCACCCGGTCGGGCAGCGCGGCCGTCAGCGTGGCCAGCATCCCGCCCAGGCCCACCTGGGCCACGCACCAGCCCAGGACCATCACCGGTATGTCCGGGGCCGCGGCCAGGATCAGCAGGCCGACCGCCCCGACCAGGGCCCCCGCGACCGTCCACGGGTGGCGGCGGCCCCGGCCGGAGGTGGTCCGGTCGGACATCGCGCCGACTACCGGGTTGGCCAGCAGCGAGGCGATCGCGCCCGCGCCGATGACGACGGACAGCAGCACCGCCTTGTCGGCCGGGTGCAGCGACTGGACCTGCTCGGGCAGCACAACCTGGATCGGGGCGTAGATGGCCAGCCACAGGCCGACGTTCGCGAGGAACAGCAGCGTGATCCAGCGGGCCCGGACCGGCTCGACCGGCTCGGCCAGCGCCGCCGGAAGCGGGTCGCCGGTCCGGAGCTTCTCCCTGGTCCGGAGCTTCTCCCTGGTCCGGTCCGTCTGCTGGTTGTCCACCTCCTGGTTATCCACGTCGGGCGTCCTCGGGGGTGGTTTTGGCGCGGGTGGTTTTGGCGCGGTCATGGGCGCGGCGGGGCGTGCGGTTCAGCCGAAGCACTGGCCCTCGCCCCGGTAGGTCGGCACCGTGGTGACCTGGCCGTCGTCGTGGACCACGTGGTACTCGGCGAACCGCTCGGCGAGCTCGCCGGCCTTGGCGTGCCGCAGCCAGACCCGGTCGCCGGGTTGCAGGTCGGCGGCCGCGGCCCCGCGGACCGGCGTCTGCACCTCACCGGCTCCCTCCACGCCGGTCAGGCTGAGCCCGGCGGGCAGGTACGGCCGCGGCAGCCGGTCGGCCGTCCCGGTGCCCGAGGCGACGTAGCCGCCGGCGAACAAGGTGGCGATGGCCGGGCCGGGGCGGCGGACCACGGGCAGCGCGAACAGCAGGGCCGGAGCCGGGCTGAATCTGGTGTACCCGTCGAACAGCGTCGGCCCGACCAGGCCAGAACCCGCCGTGAGTTCGGTCACCGAGGTATCCGCGGCCGTCGACTCCAGGCTGCCCGTGCCGCCGCCGTTCACGAACTCCAGGCTCGTGACGTCCTCGACCAGGCGGATCGCCTCGGCCCGGCGCGCTTTGAGCTCGGGGACCGAGCGAGCCTGGATGAACCTGATCAGCTGGGCCCGGACCGGGTGCCCGGGAGGGGCGTCGCCCAGGCCCGCGATCTGGCCCTCATAACCCATCACGCCGACCAGGCGGAAGCCTGGCCTGCGGGTGATAACGGCGGCGAGTTCGGCGGCCTGGCGCGGTTCGTGCACCGGAGAGCGCCAGGTGCCGATGTGCACCAGCGGCTTGCGGGCCAGCGGGCGCCAGGAGACGTCGAGCTCCAGGCAGACCCGGATCTCCGGATGGTCCTCGCCCACGGCCCGGTCCACCACGTCCAGCTGCGCGGTGGAGTCCACCATGATCGTGATGTGCCGCCGGGCCTGAGCGTCCGCGGCCAGGGCCCGCAGCGCCTGGCGATCCACGGTGGGGTAGGCGACCAGCAGGTCGTCGCAGGTGCCCATGGCGTACAGCCACAGGGCTTCGGGCAGCGAGTAGCACATCACGCCCTGGTAGCCGGGGTGGGCGAGCGCGCGCTCGATCAGGAAACGGCACCGCAGTGACTTGGTGGCGACCCGGATCGGTAGGTTCGCGGCCCGGCGGGTCAGGTCGGCGGCGTTGCGATCGAACGCACCCTCGTCGACGATGGCCAGCGGCGGGTCGAGCGCCGCGGTGGCCTGGTCGTAGCGGGCCCGCAAGGCCTCTGCTTTCCCTGCCGTCGCTGTCGCCTTCGCTTTCCCGGCTTTTGCTGTGCCGACCTTTGCTTTTGCTGTGCCGGTCGTCGCTGTGCCGGTCGTCGCGGCTGTCGCCGGGGGCGTCGCGACGGTGGGCGGGGCTGGCGCGGCACCCCCGCGGGCGGTGAGCTGGCCGCCGTGGTCGACTGGCATGCTCGCACAGTAGACCAGCGCTGCGGAAATATGAATACTTACGGGTAATGAAGCGCTCTGCGGCAATGGCCGCATCTGCTCCCCGCACGTGGCGGAACTGGGCCGGGACCGCGATGGCGGTGCCCGTGCGCTGGTGCCAGCCGCAGACCGAGGCCGAGATCTCGGCGGCCGTCAAGGACGCGGCGGCGGACGGGCTTCCGGTGCGCGCGCTCGGCAGCGGGCACTCCTTCACGTCCGTCGCGGCGACCGCCGGCGTGGCTCTCGACTTGTCCCGGTGGACCGGGATCACCGCCGCCGATACGCAGACTGGCGTGGTCACGGTGCGCTCGGGGACCACGCTGCGGACGCTCAACGCCGAACTGGGCGGCCTGGGGCTGGCCATGGCCAACCTCGGCGACATCGACGCGCAGACGCTCGCGGGCGCCCTGTCCACCGGAACCCACGGCACCGGCGCCCGGCTGGGCGGCCTCGCCACCCAGGTCGAGGCGCTCGAGCTGGTTCTGGCCGACGGTTCGCTGGTCACGTGCTCGGCTGTCTCCCGGCCGGAGCTTTTCGCGGCCGCGCGGATCAGCCTCGGCGCGCTCGGCGTCATTACCAGCGTGACGCTGCGCTGCGTGCCGTCGTTCACGCTGGCGGCGGACGAGCGGCCGGTGCCCGTGGACGAGGTCCTCGAGCAGTTCGACTCGCTGGCCGCCGCCAACGACCACTTCGAGTTCTACTGGTTCCCCTACGGCCGCCAGGCCTTGGTCAAGCGGAACAACCGGCTTCCCGCCGGCGACCGGGGTCCAGGGAGCCCAAGCGCCCCAGCGATCCTAGGGAGCCTGGCGAGCCCAGGGAGCCCAGGGAGGTCGGCAAGCCCTCCGGGGCCGTCCGTGGCCGCGATGCCAGGGTGGCGCCGGTTCTGGGAGTTCGAGGTGATGGAGAACGCGGCCTTCGGGACGCTGTGCCGGCTCGGCCGGGCGCGACCCCCGTTGATTCCCGCGCTGAACCGGTTCTCCTCGGCCGCCCTGTCCTCCCGTTCGTACGCCGACGTATCTCACCGCGTGTTCGTGACGCCCCGCCGAGTGCGTTTCGTCGAGTCCGAGTACGCCGTTCCACGTGAATCACTGCTCCATGTGCTCGGCGAACTGCGCCGCCAGGTGCCTCGCCTGGCCGACCCGGTGATGTTCCCCGTCGAGGTGCGGGTGGCCGCCGCCGACGACATCTGGCTGTCCACGGCCTACGGCCGGGACACCGCCTACGTCGCGATCCACCAGTACACGGGCCTGCCCTACCGGTCTTACTTCGACCTGTTCGAGTCCATCGTGGCGGGCGTGGCCGGCCGTCCGCACTGGGGCAAGGTGCACACCCTCGGGACCGAGCGCCTGCGTGCGCTCTACCCGCGCTACGACGAATTCCGCCGGGTCCGCGCCGAGGTCGACCCCGAAGCCAGGTTCGGCAACGCCTATCTCACCCAGGTCCTGGGCGATCCTCGGCGCCCCGCCGATTTTCCCTAAGGGGAATTGGCTCCCTCGGGCAGCGCGCCGGAACCTGGTGCCGCAGTTACTACTGGTTCGCGTGAGAGCGGTCGCCGATGATTGATCCGCAATCATGCTGACCGCGCTCCAGCCGCCCGAATTGCCGGGTTTGTCGAACGATCAGCGGGCTACGGGCATGCGAAGGTGAAATGCACCATTTGCCCAAGCGGCGGACCGGCCACGGGAGCATCTGGACAGCGCAAGCGCGGGAAGCCAGAATCGAAGGTTTCTTACCGGGGTATTACCGGAAATCCTTCGGGTGAACGCACTGAGTGGCCGGGCCGTACTTACGGGTAGTGGCCAGTGCACGCGGCCGCCGGGAAAGTCACGAGCGGCCGGTCAGACATCTGGATGACCGTCCGGCCCGTGGTCACCGCCTTCATTTCACTGGCGGTCGCGGCACCGGTCACGTACGTGATCATGGCGATGGTGATGGTGAGTATGCACAGACGGTGCGTATGGATGGCGACCGCCGCCTCGGCGCTGGCGCCAATCGGTAACGAGTGGTGGTCCGGCGGCGGGCAGGTGCAGCGGAAGGTGTCGCCGGTGCACCAGCGGATCGTTGCTACCGCCGTCGCGGCGGGCCCGGACCATCCGTGGCTGGGCCAGCTCGTGCTGATCGCTGTCGCCGTCGGCGCGGTGGGTGCATTCACGGTGCTGCAGTTGAGGGCCTGGTCGCGCCGTCGCCGTTCACCGTCGCGCCGGTCGCGCGACATCTATGACTGGCGGACGCTGCCGCCGCCTCCGCAGGATGATGACCCAGGGCCGGGCGAGATGCCGTTCGGTCAGCAGGAGAGCTATGGGCCGTTGTGGCGCTACGGAGCTCCGCGGGGTTACCGCCGGGACTACGAGCCGGGCTGCGAGCCGGCTCGCGGTCCGGGTTACGGCCGCGACTCTGATGCCGGTCCCGGCGACAGCCCCGGTTCCGGTCCTGGACCTGGTTTCGTTCCCGGTCCCGGTCCCGGTCCTGGTCGCGGTCCCGATTTCGGTTCTGGCCCCGGTCCTGATTACGGTTCCGGTCCTGGTCACGGTCCTGGTTACGGTTCACGCCCTGGTTACCGTTCCGGCTTCGATACTGGCGCGCAGCGGTCGTGGAGAGTTCCGGGCGACGAACCGCACGACTGGAAACCGTGACGAAATGCCGCCTGGTCTTCTCGGCGGCCTTCCTAAGCGCCACCCAGCGTGTCTAAGGTATTCGTATCAGTAACTAGCAAAATGTCGATTGGCAGCAGGTTGGTGTGCTTGCGGCGAACATGGCGTGCCGGATGACGGCTGACGGCCCTCGCGACGACGAGGCGGTCGGCAGTGCCGACGATCTCTCAGCAGAGCAGTATCTCTTTACCGGCTATGAAACGCGGACGAGCGAACGCCCAGATCCGGCTGCGGAAGCACCCGCCGAGACTCCAGACCGCGAGGAGAATTACCAGGACCTGCGTGCCCGCCACCGGGCTTCCGGATGCTCGCCAGAAGTAGCGAGTCCCGGTGATGCGGAGCCGAGCGACGATGACCGTTGGACATGGAAGGGGCTGGAACTCGACCGGCCTGCCAACCTCGTCGCCGACGAACAGCTAGCCCTGCGTCGGCAGGCCGAGGGCCGCGATGACGAAGGCGGCTACGGGGAAGCGGGCATCACGCCCGCGATGCGGCGCATCGAAGCGGGACTCGAGCACGGCTGCCTCGTCCCCGACACCGAGAACCTCGCCCTCAAATCCCCGGATCGTTTCAAGGAAAAACTAGCCAAGTTGATCGATCGTTATCCAGGTCAACCTGCTGACAAGCTCGCCTCGGCGATCCATGACGGTATCAGGTACACCTTGGTTTTCCCCGCCGAGGAATACGCTTCCGGGGTCGCCGACGCGGCGCAAAGGCTAAAGGAGGCCGGCTACGACCTCCGGCTTAGAAAGCCATCGTGGGACGCCGATGACTACCGGGGAGTTAATAGCCGCTGGTCAGAGCCCGAACACAAGGTACTTTTCGAGGTTCAATTCCATACGCCGGAAAGCTGGGAGGCTAAGCAGCGAACGCACGACATCTACGAGAAGCTGTGCGATACGAGAATCACCCCGGCCGAACGTAGGCAATTGGAGGAGCAGCAGCGACGGATCGTCGCGGCAATTCCTGTCCCTGCTTCGGCTGGCGACATCACCTACTACCTGAAAGGCAAATCTGACGACCGTGACTGAGAGAATTACTTATTACGCGGTTTCCTTGACGGTCGGCGATGGGGAAAGCCCCGCTGGGCTGGCACGCCGCCGCTGGCTGGCCGAGGGCGGCATCGAAGACGAAATGCTTCGCGGTGATCTCACCTGGAAGCGGGATTCGGTCATTGCTGAATGGAAGCGCGGCGATGCTACCGAGGAGCTAGTAGAGATCAGTGAGGACGAGGCTGGTGTGCTTATGGAACGGTTTCGGGAGAGATGGGGAGGAACGCCGTGACGTTAGCTTGGGACGGGCTGCGCGAACTTGACGCGTACCGGGTCACCGAAATTCCGCGGCGACTGGATGCGGGGACATCGGAGGCGCCCCAGGAGCGGCCGAACGACGCCGGCCGAACCCAGCGGTTCGCGGCCTTGGTCGCGGCGTATCACGCCGGGGCCGAAACCAAGAACGGCGGCGCCGGCGCGCTGGCCATCGGCTGGATAAGGCACAGCGTCGGCGGCCCGATCCAGTTCCTGGTGGCCGGGGCGGGCCTGGTCGGCAGCGGCGCGAACCGGGAAGTCTTCCTGACCCTTCCCGGCGGCGCGAGGGCCCAGCCGCTGGCCCGCGGTTCGCTGGCGGCGCTGATGGCGCAGCTGCCATCGTGGCGCGCCCTCGGCGGGATAAGCGATGGGCTGCTGCCGGACCAGGAGCGCCCCACTGGCGATCGTCCGCCACCCTCGATGGAAGAATGCCTGCTGGCGGTGTGGCCGGGCCCGTTCGGCATGTTGCTTTTGGCCGAACCCTTGGGCACGGCTCAGATCGAGGAGCTCGCGACGGAGCTCGCTGACCTCGAGCGGCATAAGACGGGTGACTCTGACCGGTTTCCCGACCGGGCCGTGACGGCTCGCCGGCTTCACCTGCGTCACGCCGAGGTGCGCAAGGGCGTCTCGACGGGTTTGTGGCGGGTGCGGCTGCTGGCAGGCGGCAGCGATCCGGACGCGGCCTCGCGAGTGGCCGGGCTGGTCTGTGCCTCCGCTGATCTGGCCGAGCTTCCGTACGCGATAGCCCCGGCCGGCCCGGCCGCGGCCAGCCTGCCGGAACTCCTGGCCGATCCGGGTCCGGCCTCGGCCGGGGGTGACGCCGTGCTCGACACCCCGTTTCATGCCAGCACCGACTTGGTCGCCGCGCTGTCCCGGCCGCCTGAGCGCGAGGTGCCCGGGGTCCGGCTGGCGTTGCGGCCCGATTTCGACGTCACCCCAGAGCAGGCCGCCGGAAGCGCGACGATCGCGGTAGGGGAGGTGCTGGACTCCGGCCAGCGGCCGGCCGGCCCGTTCGTCTTGCCGCTCGACTCGCTGAACCGGCATGTGTTCGTCTGCGGCGCCACCGGCTCGGGGAAATCGCAGACGGTGCGGACGCTGCTCGAGGCCGCTACCGGGGCCGGGATCCCGTGGCTGGTGGTGGAGCCGGCCAAGGCCGAATACCGGCTGATGGCCGCCCGCCTGGCCGGATCCGCTGGCCCCGCTGGCGCGGCTGGCTCCGCTGGCGCCGGTACCGAGGCCGTTCAGGTGGTGCGGATCCGGCCGGGTGAATCAGACGCGATCGCGGCTGGACTCAACCCGTTGGAACCGGCACCGGACAGCGAGGGCCGCCGGTTTCCGCTGCAGACCCACGCGGACCTGGTCAAGGCGCTGTTCATCGCGTCCTTCCGTTCGGATGAGCCGTTCCCGCAAGTGCTCAGCGCGGCTCTGACCAGGGTGTACGAGGACGCGGGCTGGGATCTGGCCCTGGGTGAGACGGTTAACCCCGACGCGAACCCCAGCTACCCGAACCTCACCGACCTGCAGCGGGCCGCGATAAGGATCGTGCAGGAGATCGGCTACAGCCAGCGGGTCACCGACGATGTGCTCGGCTTCATCAAGGTCCGCCTGTCCGGCCTGCGGCTGGGCACGACCGGCCGGTTCCTGGTGGGCGGCCACCAGCTCGACTTCGGTCAGCTGCTGCGAACCAATGCCGTGCTGGAAATCGAGGATGTGGGCGACGACAGCGACAAGGCGTTCCTGATGGGAACCGTGCTGATCAGGCTGGTCGAGCATCTGCGGATGGCGAATCGGGCGGATCGGGCGGACCGCGGCGGCCTGGTCGGCCAGGCCGGGCTGCGCCACCTCACCGTCATCGAGGAGGCGCACCGGCTGCTTCGCCGCCAGGAGGGTTCCGGGGACGGCGGCTCGGGCGGAGCGGCGGGGCACGCGGTCGAGATGTTCGCCGGGCTGCTCGCCGAGATCCGTGCCTACGGCGAGGGGCTCATCATCGCCGAGCAGATCCCGGACCGCCTTATCCAGGATGTCATCAAGAACACGGCGGTGAAGATAACTCACCGCCTCCCGGCGGCCGACGACCGCGACGCCGTGGGCGCGACGATGAACATGACCAGGGCGCAGAACCGGTTCCTGGTCACGCTCAAGCCCGGTGAGGCCGCGGTGTTCGCCGACGGCATGGACTATCCGCTGCTGACCAGGATGCCCGACGGCACCGGCCGGGAAGCGGCGGGGCAGGCAGCCACCGCCACCCCGGCAGGCGTGGTCCGGCCGCGCAGCATTACCTGCGGTGCCGACTGCGTCGGACGGCCATGCACCCTGCGGGACATGCGTATTGCCCAGCGTTCGCTGGAAGAGTATCCGGCGATCAGGTTGTGGACCGAGCTTTCGGTCCTCGCCCACCTGACCGGCTGGCCGATGCCGGTGCCGCGGACCACGCTGCTTTCGTTGCTGCAGATGATGCCGTCCCGGCTGCGCGACTGCGCGATCTCGCACGGTGTGGACGCGGCCCTTGACGCGCGCGCGCCGGTCATCGTCGGCCGGGTCAGCCCGGTCGGCCTCGCCTCCCACGTCAGCACCGCGATCAGGTCCCGGCTGGCGCGGGGAAGCTGGCTGTGCCAGCGGGAAGAACCCAGGTGGCTCGCCCCCGCCTACAAGTGGACGCTCGTCCTCGATACGCTCAAGACGGCCGACCGGAACAGTCCCGGCGCCGCGCCGCACCCGCGCAGTTCGGAGTGGGAACGGACGTACGGGCAGATGATTCCCGGTGATACCTGCGCGCGGCAGGTCGGGAACGTGCAGCGGTGGTACGACGCTGCGCAACGGGACGGCTGGGAGGTCAGGGCGGTCGCGTTCGGCGTGGACAGCCCGTCAGGCATCGAAAGGACGGTCGGCGCCATCGCCGAAGACGACGACTTCGACGAGCGCCTGACCGGGTACCTGGACCAGTTCATCGACTGCCGCTGGCCGCGGCTGTACCTGACCGCCGACCCTCTCGGGGACCCCCCGGAACCGAGGTAGGGCCCGCGGGGGTTACTGGAAGGCCCACGGGGGTCACTGGAGGGCCCGCNNACTGGAGGGCCCGCGGGGGTCAGCTGGAGCGGACGGCGCGTTCGACCTGGCTCGTCGATGTGTTTCGGCATGCCGTTGCGAAACCCGCCGAACTGCGTACATCGTTGTCCACAGCGCTATCCACAGAAGTGTGCATTGGCTTGCCAACGGTACAATGCGCCCTGGTCAATTGCGTTAAGGGTTATCCACAGTCCGTGGTTGTGGAGAACCTCGGTCAGGTCACGGGCAGCGATTCCGGCAGCCGTCCGGAGGACGCGACCGATTCGGATCGCCACCCCCAGCGACCGGAAGCGCAGAGCCAGACGAGAGCAACAACCGCGAGAAAACGGACGGCGGGAGTGAGCCAGCTTCCGTCGAACTGGACCACGTCATAAAGCCAGTGCGGCTCGACCGGGCTCTGGATCGCTTGCGCGTAGACCGTGGCGCCGGCCAGCAAGCGGATCAGGATCACCCAGTCCAGCTTGGACGTCGAGTACAGCGCGAGCAGGCTGATGGCCATCACGTCGTACCAGGGCCGCTGGAAGGCGGTGACGAAAAGCCAGGCGAGGCTCAGCGCCAGCGCCGGTGCGACGGCCGGCAGCCCGGGGACCCGATCGGGGAAGCGCAGCAGGGCCAGCAGCGCGACGGCAGCGAACAGCAGGTACGCGACCTGGTCGAGATGGGGAGGGACCTTCGTCGCGCTGAACTGGGTGTATCCGAATACTGGCCGCCACAGGAGCTGGTACATGTTGTCCCAGGTGACCCCGGGACCACGGGTGATGAGCACCTTGATCGCGGGAGTCCCGGCCGCCAGGTAGGTCGGCACGGCCACCACGAGGAAACCGGCCGCGGCGGCGGCGAATGCTCTGAGCGACCTGCGGCAGGCCCAGGCCACGGCGGCGCCGACGAGGACGTATTCCACCTTGATGCCGGCGGCCACCCCGATCAGCAGGCCGGACACGGCCGCACCGCCGGCGCCGACCTCCGCGGCCGCCTGCTGACCGCGGGCCCGCAGGGCGGCCACGCCAAGCAGCCCGAACACCGCGGCCAGCCCGTCAATGTGGCCGCCCGCGACAATCTCCCACAGCAGCAGCGGGTTCACTGACCAGAGCAAGTGAGCCCGCAGGCGCATCTGTCGATTGTTCCTGAGCATGCGGTCCAGGATCAGTATCACCGCACCGAAGGCAAGCGCCTGCTCCAGCTTCAGCCAGAAGGTGATGCGCGCCAGCGACGTGCCGCCGAGCTCGGCCGCGATCCACTCCGCGCCGGTGGCCACCGGACCGTAGACCGACACCGTATTCGTCCAGGTGGACGGGATCTCGCGGAAGGGTATCTGCTGGCCGACCGGATCGCCGATCCGGTCAAGCTGCAGCGGGGTCATGACGTACGGGCTGTGCCCGATCACGGCTATCCGCCCGCTGGCGGCATAAGAAATAGAGTCGGTCGAGCCCGCCGGCGGGAGCACCGCGAGTACCGCGACCGCCAGGAAGGCGAAGGCGATGAGCGGGCGCACCGGCGGGCGGGCGCCGCGCGCGACGGCGATGAGGCCAGCGATCACCCCAGCGCAGCCAAGCACCATGGCGGCCCACAGCGATAGCGTCACGAACGTGCCCGTGAGGTGAAGTGAGTGCCACCAGGGCAGGCCGGCCGCCCGGCGCAGCAAGGGAACCGAGATGCTCGGGCCCGCCGCCGAGATCAGGATCATGATCAGGGTGGAGGCGACGATGGCGGCCGCCGCCAGCCAGGCGGTCAGGCGGGTTAGCCCCGGCGAGCCCGGGCGGTCCCCCGGGGACGCGACGGTCCCGTCCTTCTCGCTCACCGAATCGCCCGTCCCGCTGCTAATAGTCATAGTCACCGCACCTGTGGGCCGGTGACAAGCTGTCGGTTCGTGACTAGACGGTACCGGATGATCCGGGGGCGAATGGCGGCTCCCGGGACAGGACCTGCCGAAAAGCGCCCACGGCCGCGTGCCGCACTGCCGCCTGGAGGCGGGGTCAGTGCGGCACGCGGTACCGCGAGGCCTTAATCTGCCTGGTCCTCGGCCGGGCAGGCCGGGCGAACCGGACTTCTACTCGCGCTTACCCGAGGTGGTGACCTGGCCGTTTACCTCCGCATGCGTGGCCGCGTCGGTGGCCTCGGCCTGGTGTCCGTCCTCGGACGCTTCGGTGGCGTCCTTGGCCTCCGCGGTGGCACTGGAATAACGGCGTTTCATGGTGATGGCGGTCGTCGCCCCGGCCGCGGCCAGCACCGCACCGACGCCGAGTAGCCAGCGCCAGTCCAGCAGCCTCCGGATCCCGGTCTTACCTGACTTCTCCGGCCTGACCTGCGCCGCAGTGGAACGCAGAGCGGAAGAGACCTTGGGTGCGACCGAGGTGGTGACCGCGTCGGCGGCGTCCTCGAGCCGCGGCGCGGCCCATTCGCGTGCGCCTTGAACGCCCTGCCGGGCTCCCTGAGCCGCTGTCGTTCCCGCGCGCTTTCCTATCGGGACAGCCTGCGCGGCAGCGCTCTTCGCGCGTTCGCCTATTACGGCAACCCCGCCGGTTGTGCGTTTGGTCTTCATAAGGGACACAGTAAACCTCCCGAGCGTGATCCCGTCTTGACAGGCTTCCCGGCTTTGCTGGGTTCAATCATCGTGGGCTACCGGTACGGTGAGAACAGGACGAAATTTACAACGGCGAAATGTCCGCCAGCTAACTGGCCGGATGGGGAGTCAAACGTATGACAGAAACGCTGACCGCGACGCTGAGCACGAACGCCGGACCGGTTGTCATCCGCCTTTTCCCTGATCACGCACCCAAGACGGTGCGTAACTTCGTGGAACTAGCCGAGGGCGGCAAGCAGTGGACGGACCCGCGCACCGGGCGGCCGACTACCGACAAGCTCTACGACGGGACCGTGTTCCACCGGGTCATCCCTAACTTCATGATCCAGGGCGGAGACCCGCTCGGTTCTGGCCGGGGCGGCCCTGGCTATAAGTTCGGCGACGAGATCCACCCGGACCTCTCCTTCGACCGGCCGTACCTGCTGGCGATGGCGAACGCCGGGCCGGGGACCAACGGCTCTCAGTTCTTCATCACCACCGCGGCCACACCCTGGCTCAACGGCAAGCACACCATCTTCGGTGAGGTCATCGAGGGTGCCGACGTGGTTGACCTGATCAGCCACGTAAAGACCGCCAGCCAGGACAGGCCGGTGGAAGACGTGGTCATCGAGTCGATCACGGTGGACCGCGGCTCGGCCAGCTGAGCGGCCTGCCGACTGATTGGACGACGCCGTGAGCACCCCCAGCGATTCCGGACCGGGCGAATCGGTCCGGCCGGACGGAGTCGTACCGGGCACCCCGCAGGTTCCTGCCTGTTACCGCCACCCCAACCGGGAAACGTATGTCTCCTGTGTCCGGTGCGGCCGCCACGCGTGCCCGGACTGCATGCGCTCGGCCTCGGTGGGACAGCAGTGCGTCGAGTGCGTGGGTGAGGCCGCCCGGAGCACCCGCCGGGCCACGACCACGTTCGGCGGCCGCCCGGCCGCCAGTGCGGTGGTCACCTGGACGCTGGTCGCGATCAACGTCGCCGTATTCCTGGTGACCTGGGTTCGCCCGGGCATCGTCAACAACCTGGCGATGCTCGGGCGCGCCTCCTACACCCTCGGCGGTCCCGTCCATGGCGTGGCCGCGGGCGAGTGGTACCGGCTGATCACGTCCGCGTTCCTGGCCCCGGCGACCGGCCTGAACGGCCTGGGGTTCGTGGACATCCTGTTCAACATGTGGGCACTGATCTTCGTGGGACCCTCGCTCGAGGGCCTGCTCGGCCGGGCCCGCTTCCTCGCCGTCTACCTGGTCAGTGCCGTCGGCGGCGGGGTTATGTACTACTTCCTCGCGCCGCCGTACGATCCGGCGGTGGGCGCCTCTGGCGCTATCTTCGGACTGTTCGGAGCGTGGTTCGTGGTGTCGAGGCGGCTGCGCCTGGACACTCGCGGCATCGTGATGCTGATCGCCATCAACTTGGCCCTCAGCTTCTTCTTCCACAACATCATCGCCTGGCAGGACCACATCGGCGGGCTACTCACCGGCGCGCTGCTCACCGCCGCCTACGCCTACGCGCCGCGCAAGAGCCGCGCCGTGATCCAGGTACTGGCCACCGTGGCCGTGGTGGCCCTGATCGTGGTCGCGGTCGCGATCAGGAACGGTCAGCTCAACGCCGGAGGACTGTAAATTCCTCAGCGCCACCTGGTGGACAAGGTGACGCCCGCGATGATGAACGCGAAACCCACCACGAGGTTCCATGCACCCAGTGTGGTCATGCCGGGGACGGAACCCTGCGTCACGTAGTACACCGCGATCCAGGCGAGGCCGAGGACCAGGCAGGCCACGATGGCCGGACCGACCCATGGCGCGCTTACCTTCCGTCGCGTCGTCTTCGGCGGCGGCGGGGTGTATACGGTCTTTTTCCGGACCCGCGACTTGGGCACAACGGCCTCCTGCGTAGCCAACCCTGGCTGGCAAATCCTGCCCAGCAAATCCTGCGTAGCAAACCTGCGATAAACCCTGCGATGCGCACCCAAGCGTAGCCGCTCGGCACGGTGGCCGTCTCGCCCGTCTCGATCAACCTGCCGGCTGGCGGCGGGAACTCGGCCCGGCCGGGCGGGAAGCCCGGCCAGGCCGAGTTCAGAAGCCCAGGCCGGTGCCGCCGCTGCCGGTCGGGGTCGGCGTAGGCGACGGCGACGCGGGAGGAGTTGCCGCGGGCTGAACGAGAATATTCACACTTGTGCCCGGAGCCGCTGTGGCGCTAGCGGCGGGATTCTGCTGCCAGACGTCGCCCGGGGTGGTGCCCGCCGGGCCGGCCACGGTCTGCACGTTCACCTTGAATCCGGCGCTCTGCAGTGACGTCTGAGCACTTGCCTGGGGCAGGCCGACAACATTGGGGACGCTCGCCGAGAAGGAGACGTAGATCGTGACCTTTGATCCGGGCGCGACCTGGCTATTGCCCGCCGGGCTCTGGCTGACCACGGTCCCGGTGGGCTCGGTGGACGTAGTGTCCTGCTGCACGGAGACGGTGAAGCCGGCATTCTGCAAGGTGGTCTCCGCGGCGATCTCCTGCTTGCCTTGCACGTTCGGCACCGTGACGTTGCCAGGTCCGGTCGAGACGTACAGCGTCACCAGGGTGTTCGCAGGCTCGTTGTTACCCTGCGGCGGGTTGGAGCTTATGACGTAATTTTTTCTGACCGTGGCATTGGCCTGGTCGATCACGGTGGAACGGAGGTGTGCGGCCTTGATATCGTTCTGCGCCGAGACGACGGGCAGGCCGTTCACCAGCGGTACGGCGTACGTCTGGCCGCCGCCGGCGAGCAGGTAGTAGGCCACCCCGGCGACCACCCCGAGCACGATCACCAGACCGAGGACCCACGGAATCCAGCGGCGGCTGCCGCCCCCGCCGCCCCCGCCGCGGTCGTATTGACCGCCGGCGTAGTCGTAGTCCTCGACCGCGGGAATCTGGGTCGTCCCCGCCATCATCGCGCCGGTCCCCATCCGCTGGGTCCGCGGGTAGTTGTCCAGCCTGGTCGGCGGGGCCGACACGGGCATGCCCGAGGCAGCCCGCTGCAGGTCGGCGCGCATGTCGGCGGCGGTCTGGTAGCGGTCGGCGGGTGACTTGGCCATGGCCTTCAGTACGATCGCGTCGGCCCACACCGGGACGTCGGGGTCCACCCGCGACGGCGGCACCGGGTTCTCCCTGACGTGCTGGTAGGCGATCGCGACCGGCGAGTCGCCGGTGAACGGGGGCCTGCCGGTCAGCAGCTCGTACAGCAGGCAGCCGGCCGAGTACAGGTCACTGCGCGCATCGACCCGCTCACCCCGGGCCTGCTCGGGCGACAGGTACTGGGCCGTTCCTATTACCTGGGCGGTCTGGGTCATGGTGGCCTGGGCGTCGCTCATGGCCCGGGCGATGCCGAAGTCCATGACCTTGATGTCCCCGTTGCGGGTCACCATCACGTTGCCGGGCTTGATGTCCCGGTGCACGATGCCGGCCTGGTGGCTGTAATCGAGCGCGCGCAGCACGCCGTCGATGATCTCGAGGGACCGCTCGGGCAGCAGCCGGTGGCCTTCTTGCAGCAGGTCCCGCAC
>PMST01000375.1 GCA_003168295.1 Actinomycetota bacterium | reverse complement strand
GACCGGCGCCAGCCGAGCCGGGCCAAACCCTGGCCAGCCCGTATCGTCCGGCCCTGCGGGCCGCCCGGCAGATGGCAGTCCTTTAGGTTAGTTCCTGACGACCAGTACCATCCCGGGCCGGCCGGCCGTACCTCATGGGGCGGTCTGTCCCACGGCGGCCAGCCCGCCCTGGCCATTCGTAGCCACCGGAGAAACCATGACTGCCGCAGCAACGCCCGCCCCGCCGGATCAGCCTGACTGGATGGATCCGGAGCTGGCCACGCTCACCCGGGACCGGTTCTCCGATCCGGCGTGGATCTACGAGCGCAAGCTCGATGGCGAACGATGCCTGGCGTTCAGATCCGGCCGGCCGGTCCGGCTGATGACCCGGAACCAGAAGGAGGACACCAGCACCTACCCCGAGCTCACCGAGGCCCTGGCCGCCCAGCCGGCCGGCGACTTCATCATCGACGGCGAGATCGTCGCCTTCGACGGCAGCCAGACCAGTTTCGCCCGCCTGCAGCAGCGCCTGGGAGTCCGCCATCCCGGACCGGACCTGCTCGCCCAGGTGCCAGTCGTCTATTGCGTCTTCGACATCTTGTGGGCCGATGGCCGCGATGTGCGCCCGCTGCCGCTGCGGGAGCGCAAGCAGATCCTGCGCGACCTGCTGACCTTCACCGGCCCGCTGCGCTTCACCGAGCACAAGGACACCGACGGCGAGGCCTATTTCCGCCACGCGTGCGCCAGCGGCTGGGAGGGGGTCATCGCCAAGCTCGCCGACGCGCCCTACCGTCCCGGCCGGACCCGGGACTGGCTGAAGTTCAAGTGCGAGGCCGGCCAGGAATTCGTCATCGGCGGCTTCACTGACCCGCGCGGGAGCCGGACCGGGTTCGGCGCACTGCTGCTGGGCTACTACGACCCCGGTCATCAGCTCGTCTACGCCGGCAAGGTCGGCACCGGCTTCAGCCAGCGCACGCTGGACAGCCTGCATGCGACGCTGGCCGGCCTAGAGCAACATCATCCCCCGTTCGGCCAGGGCAAGCTGCCGCGGTCCGGCGTGCACTGGGTCCAGCCGCGCCTGGTCGCCGAGGTGGGCTTCAGCGAATGGACGACCGACGGGGAACTGCGCCACCCGCGGTTCCAGGGCCTGCGGGACGACAAGGACCCCGCCGAGGTCGTCCGGGAGATCCCTACTTAAAGGGGACGGTGACCGGACCGGGCCGGGGCCGGTAGACGGCGAAGAAGTCGCGGTCGTCGGGGACGAGGTAGCGGGTCGGCGGCTGCATCGGGTTGGCCCCGACCATCGTCGGGACCAGGCCGCCAGCGCCGTGAGTGTAGGTGATCAAGGTGTGCCATTCAGGGTTGATGTCGAACTCCATCGCCCGCACCGCACCGACGTGCTGGAGGATCTTCGCCAGCGAAATCACCGTCTGGTCGTCGGCGGCGACGTAGATGAGGTTGCCGCGACGGTCGATGCCGACCCCGGTGCGCCAGACGCGGGCGAGGCCGCCGAGCGTGTACCCCCACTGCGGGCTGTCCGGGTTGTCGTCCAGCTGCGGGTTCAGCTGCCCGTTCCAGAGGATCGGCGCCAGGCTCTGGCGGGCCCACGCGACGTCCGGCCCTACGTCCGGGCCGCCGCTCCAGTTCACGATCGCGATGCTGCCGTCGCGGTAGCCGATGAGCGTGGCGTTGCCGTCCTTCAGCGGCTCGTTCGTGCGGCCGTTGTCGGCCGAGCCGTTAGCGCCGTCGGTGTAGGTGAAGCCGCCGTTGAAGGTCGCAAGCAGCCGCGAGCGCTGATCGTACGGGACCATCATCGGCCCGCGTACGGCGGCGTCCGGCGGCTCGTAGCGGCCCGGGTAGTACCCGATCTCGGTGCGCGTGTGATCGAACCAGGCGACGTAGGCGACGATCTGCGGATAGGCGACCTCAGAGCGGAAGGTCGTCACCAGCACCGGCGGGCCGCCGTTAACCGGCGGGCCGGCCGGCTTCCAGACCCCTTCGCCGGACAGCGGGTGCGGGAAGACCGGCTTGACCGGCGGCGGCCAGGCCGCGGCCGGTGATCTCGGGGGACTGGTCCGCGGCGGGTTCAGCCCGACTGTCGGCAGGCTCTTCAGCTGCGGCCCGCCCGTCTTCGGCGCGTTCAGGCTGTAATCGATGCTCTCGCCACGGTCGACCATCCAGTTGCCGAAAGGTACCTCGTTTCTGACCCACTCGGCACTGCGCGCGTTCCACTGCATGCTCGTAGGCTGCAGCATCCAGGCCGAATACGAAACAACCGCCCACGACAGCACCACGACGAAAGGCGCCGCGATCACGATGCGGCGGCGTCGCCGCCTGCGCCTGACCGCAGAGCCGCCCGGCTGCTCTCCCTGCGCCGCAGATCGCCGCAGACCCCTCATTTCAACACGTCCTCGCCTAGATCGAGCACGACCCGGACAAGAAGGGTATTACGCAGGTCGGCGGCGCCATGCCCGATACCGATTCTCCGCATATCGGGCGCCGTCGGCGAGCGCTTCAGTCAAGCACGGTGCCTGCGGTGGCCGCGCTACCGGGAGGCCGGGTCCGCTCCAGGGCGGCTTCGGCCCGGAGTTGACGCAGGAAGCTTCGGTTGTCGGTCCGCACGAACTCCTCGACGAGCCGTCCGCGGTCATCGAATCTGAAGATGCTCATGAGGTCCCAGATGACCCGTGCTCCGTTCGGTTCGAGCTTCCCTACGGGTGAGTGGGTGAACGGGCCCGTAAAGGTGCCCTCGATCCAGGTCTGGCAGGCGATGAGATCGCCCTCGGCGACGATGATTCCCCGCCGGATGGTCCGGTCCTCGAAGGCGGCGCGGATCGAGTGAAAGTACCCGGTGAGGCCTGCGTAGTCGCTATCGAAACCGTCCGGTCCGTGGAACGCGAAGTTCTCGGTGTCGAAGTACGAGTCGCCCTCCTCCTGGCTCTCGCCGGAGATCTC
>PMST01000207.1 GCA_003168295.1 Actinomycetota bacterium | reverse complement strand
AACTGGCACGACACGCACACGCACTGCCCGCTGGACGGCACGCCGACGGTGCCCGAACCGGGCGGCCACTCGTCCCGGTGCCCGAAGGACGGGACCGAGCACTTTCCGCGCACCGATCCTGCCGTCATCATGCTGGTGACCGATCCTGATGACCGCTGCCTGCTGGCCAGGAACGCGGCCTGGCCTGGCCGCCGGGTGTCGATCCTGGCCGGGTTCGTGGACCCGGGGGAGTCGGCGGAGCAGGCCGTGGTCCGCGAGGTCGCCGAGGAAACCGGGATCAAGGTGGACAACGTTCAGTATCTGGGCAGCCAGCCCTGGCCGATGCCGCGCAGCCTGATGCTCGGCTTCCGTGCCGACGCCCCGGCAGGCCAGGTCATTTCCGTCGATCACGACGAGCTCGCCGAGGCGCACTGGTTCAGCCGCGACGAACTGCTCGCCGCCCTCAAGGCCGGCCAGATCGCTTTGCCCCCGTCGGTCTCGATCGCCCGGCACATCATCGAGTCCTGGTTCGGCGCCCCGCTCCCGTCCACCTGGAACGAGCCCGTCCCGTCCGCCCCAGCCTCGTAATGTCGAGCGTGAACGTGGACTCCGCGGGCCAGCCGCGAACCAACTGGGCGGGCAACATCGTCTACAGCGCCGCTGACCTCTACCGTCCGGCCACCGTCAACGAACTCCGGGGCGTCGTCGCGCGGGCGGGCCGGATTCGCGTCCTGGCCACCGGCCACTCCTTCAACGACCTGGCCGATTCGCCCGGCGCCCAGGTCAGCCTGGCTGACCTGATCCCGGACGTAGAAGTGGACTCAGCGGCGGGCCTGGTCCGGGTCCCGGCCGGCCTGAGCTACGGGCAGCTCGCCCCGCGTCTGGACGACAAGGGCTTCGCGCTGCGCAACATGGCCTCGCTGCCGCATATCTCGGTGGCCGGAGCCTGCGCGACCGGCACGCACGGCTCGGGCCTGGCCAACCAGAACCTCGCCGCGTCCATCGCCGCCCTCGAGTTCGTCACCGCCGAAGGCGACCTGGTCGAGCTCAGCCGCGGCGATGACTCATTCCCCGGTGCCGTCGTGCACCTGGGCGCCCTGGGCGTGGTCACCCGCCTGGTCCTGGAGACGGTGCCGTCCTTCGAGGTCAGTCAGTGGGTGTACGAGGGCCTTCCGCTCGAAGTGCTCGACGATCACTTCACCGAGATCATGTCCAGCGGCTACAGCGTGAGCATGTTCACCGACTGGCGCGTCCCGCGGCTGACCCAGATCTGGATCAAGCAGCTCCACGACGACCCCAACCCGTACGCCGCCCCCGTCCCGCTCGCCGCTACGGCCCCGCCGGTCGCCGAATCCCCGTGGTTCGCGGCCACGCCTGCCTCCGGCGAGCGTAACCCGGTGCCCGGCGTTCCGGCCGACTCGTGCACTTCGCAGCTCGGCGTGCCCGGCCGGTGGTACGAGCGGCTGCCGCATTTCCGCCCCGACTTCACGCCGAGCGCGGGTGAGGAGCTGCAGTCCGAATTCCTGCTCCCCATCGAGCACGCGGTGCCCGCCATCCACGCGCTGAACCAGATCAGCGACAGCCTCGCCCCGGTCACTCGGATCTCCGAGTTCCGTGTCGTCAAGGCGGATGAGCTCTGGCTGAGCTCGTGTTACCGGCAGGACACCGTGGCGTTCCACTTCACCTGGGTCCCCGACATGACTGCGGTGCTGCCGGTGGTCACGCTGATGGAACGACAGCTGGCCCCGTTCGCCGCCCGCCCCCACTGGGGCAAGGTCTTCACGGCCACCCCCGAGACCCTGCACGCCCACTACGAGCGGCTGCCGGACTTCCTGGCCCTCGCCCGTCACTACGACCCCGCCGGCAAGTTCCGCAACGCCTACACCGCCCGCTACCTAGGCCGCTGACCATCCCCCTCCCCGCTCCGCCCGCTACCCCCTCTCCGCTCCGCCCGCTACCCCCTCCCCGCTCCGCCCGCTACCACCGCCCGGCAGGGTTTCTTTGTGCATGGTTGTGACAACCTGCACACGGACGTGTGCAGGTTGCGGCAACCATGCACTAAATACGTCCTGTCTCCCGCTAGAGGAGTGTCCTCCGAGATTGGTGTGACCGCGGTGACAGTTCAGCGGCTCATCCACTCGCCGCTCGCTCCGCAAGGAGACGGCACCAGGGCCTAATCGCGACCCAAAGTGTCCGCATGACCGCATACCGTGACAATCCCCGGCAAGCTAACCTAACCCCATGTCGCCGAACGGAACCGCTACATACGACTCCGTAACCGACTTGCCGCCCCTGGTGCAACGCGCCGTGAACCTGGCCAGACGCGAAGGCTTCACCAACTCCTGCCGCCCAGAACACGGCCGCCTGCTGTTCGCGCTAGCGGCGGGCGCCGAGGTGATCGGCGAGACCGGGACCGGCTGCGGGGNNCGGCCTGGCCTGGCTCACCGCGGGCGCACGCCCCAGTACCCGACTGGTCAGCGTCGAACTGGACGCCGCGCGAGCCGAGCGGGCGGCGGCGCTGTTCTCCGGCTCCCCGCAGGTGACGGTCCTGCACGGCGACTGGCAGGAGATTTACCCGCAAGGCCCTTTCGACCTGCTGGTACTGGACGGCGGAGCGCACGGCAAGTCTGGCGCTCAGCCGGCCGACCCGGACCTCCTGCTCCGGCCGGGCGGCACGCTGGTCATCGATGACCTCACCCCGGCCCAGGATTGGCCGCCGCGTTTCGCCAGCCAGGTCGACGAGGCCCGGATGCACTGGCTCGACTATCCCGGTCTCGACGCGACCGAGCTACGCCTCGCCCCGGACCTGGCCGCCCTCGTGGCCACCCGCCGCTACCCCGCCACCCGCTAAGCCGCGACCCCGCAGACCCCGCAGGCTCCGCAGGCTCCGCCCCCGGGCACATCCGCGAGGCCCAACGTCTGAGGCGCCCGTTAGGTCAGCTCCCGTCGCGAAGGTCCTTCGGCGCCCCATCCCGGAACGTGATGTGGTCAAACGTCGCCGCGCACCCCTCGCCGACCGGGGATTGCGCCAGGAAGCCCACCCGGACCAGCTCGCCAGCATCCCCGCTGAGCGCGAAGTAGCGCAGCAGCCGCCACCAGGCGCCGTCGGTCGACGCGTGGAAGGCCCAGGCCCCTCCGTACCGCGTGATCCTGAGCCACAGGGTGTCGCCGTCCACCTCGAAGGAGTTGCAGTCGTCGGAGATGCCCTTGGTCACAACCGTGACCGCGGTCGGCCGCCGCTGCGGAGAGTACTCGAAGCAGACCTTGGCCCAGTGCCGCTCGCGGGCGTGCAGCAGTAGCGCGCCCGCGTCGTACATGCTGCCGAACTCCACGCTGACCTGCGCCGTGAGCGTGAAGTCGCCGGCCGGCGGCAGGCCTGCGAACCGGCCCGCGTCGGGAAGCTGATCCAGCTCAGCCCCGGCCGGATCGACGAACATGTCGGTTCTCGCTGCGGCGGTCAGCGTCAGCAGGCCCTGCACCACCCGGCAGCCAGCCGGCGGCTCCCCGGCCGGCTCGAGCGGGAAGGGCAAACTAGGCAATTTCAATGCGGCCACCTCGGTTAGTCTGCCATGCCCTCCGAACCTAACGGACCGGCCGTCCCGCGCCTGCCACGAGAAAGCCGCCACGAGATGTCAGGTCCGGTTGTTAGGCTCCGCCCATGCTTGATCACATCGGTATCCAGGTATTTGACGTCGAGCGGTCCCTCCGCTTCTACCTCCATGCCTTCGCCCCGATCGGGATGCGCGAGGCGATGCGCTTCCCGGCCGGCGACTCCATCGTGGTCGGACTGGCCGGCCCGGACGGCATACCGGATTTCTGGCTGAGTCCGGCCGGTGACCTCGAGACCAGGGAACTGCACGTCGCCTTCCGTGCACCGGACCGGGCGGCGGTGGACGCGGTGCACGCCGCCGCCGTGTCGGCCGGGATCGAGGTGCTGCACGCGCCGCGGGAGTGGCCCGAGTACCACCCCGGTTACTACGGCGTCTACCTGCGCGATCTGGACGGTCACAACGTCGAGGCCGTGTACCACGGTCCGCCCGAGCCGCCGGTTGATAACCCGGCGGGCGGGCGAGCGTAAAGGCCATGCGCTTCGCGATCAACGTGCCGAACTTCGGTGACTTCGCCGACCCTCTGGTCATCGCCGACCTGGCGCGGCGGACCGAGGAAGCCGGCTGGGACGGGCTGTTCGTCTGGGATCACGTCACCCACCGCAAGACCCTGCGCCGCCACATCGCCGACCCATGGGTCCTGCTGACCGCGGCCACGCTGGCCACCCGGCGCATCCGGCTGGGCACGATGGTCACTCCGGTGGCCCGCCGGCGGGTGTCGAAGCTGGCCCGCGAGGTGACCACGCTGGACCGGCTCTCCGGTGGCCGGATGATCCTGGGCGTCGGGTTGGGCGCGCCGCTGGACGATGAGTTCGGCTCGTTCGGGGAGAGCGCCGACGGCAAGGAAGTGGCCGCGCACCTGGACGAGGGGCTGACCGCGCTGGACCTGCTGTGGTCAGGAGAGCCGGTCACCTTCCGCGGCGACCACGTTGTCGTCGACGACGTAACGTTCCTGCCGACGCCCGTGCAGCGGCCGCGGGTCCCGGTGTGGGTAGGCGGCCGCTGGCCGGCTCGGCCGCCGATGCGCCGGGCCGCCCGGTGGGACGGCGCGGCGCCGATCCTGCCCCCCGGCGACAGCGGCTGGTCGGCGCAGCCGGACGCCGCCACGGTCCGCGAGATCGGCGCGTTCCTGGCCGAGCAACGCGTAGCGGCCGGACTCGAATCCGAGCCGTTCGACCTGGCCATGCAAGGCACGAGCCCGGCCGATCCGGCGGCCGCGGCCGACCTGCTCGGTTCGCTCGAACAGGCCGGCGCCACCTGGTGGCAAGAGTGCGACTATGCCGCCCTGGAAAGCGCCGAGCCGATGCTGCGCCGCGCCGACCGGGGCCCGCCCCGGCTGTTACCCGCGCCGCCCAGCCCGGTCCCGCCCAGCCCGGACTCGCCCGACCCGGACCCGCGCCGCCGGGACACGCGCAGCCCGAACGCCCGCTGCCCGGACGCGTCCAGCCCGGACTCCCGCCGCCCGGACACCCGCAGCCGGCACGCGTCCAGCCCCGACGCGCGCCGCCGTCCGCCTGGCCCGGACGCGCAGCGCGGTCCGGTTCGCGCGACTCCCCGGCGCCGGCGCGTCCCGCCGCCGATGCCGCAGGGCTTGTATCGGCTGCCTCACCCGGGCCTGGTCCTGGTGGCTCATCTGGCCGGGCAGCCGTCCGGGCTGGAGTTCGGAGCGCAGCCGGTCCACATGGGAGAGGATCTCGCCGCGGAGTGGCCAGCCGTCGGGCTGTTCCGCGGGGTCGGTGCTCAGCAGGTCGGCCAGCTGGTCCTGCTGCCGCCGGGCCTCCTCAAGGTGATCCTCGAGCACCTCGGTCAGAGGCTCAGCCGCGAAGTCACCCCGGCCACTCCGCCCGGCCAAACC
>PMST01000333.1:13443-15688 GCA_003168295.1 Actinomycetota bacterium | reverse complement strand
AAAGGCGTGATGGAAGGGGTAAACGTGACCGGAGAGACAAGCTCTCGGTGACTCCGCTGATCCGGATGGCGGTCCGGGTGGACGGGATCGTCCAGGGGGTTGGCTTCCGCCCGTTCGTGTACACGCTGGCGACCGGGCTGGGGCTGACCGGGCATGTCGGCAACGACGCCGACGGCGTGTTCGCCGAGATCGAGGGGCCAGCCGCCGCCGTCAGCAAGTTCCTCCTCGCGCTGGAGCGGGACGCGCCGCCGCTGGCCAGGATCGAGCGGGTTACCGCCACAGCCATGACAGCCCGCGGCTCGCGGTCGTTCACGATCGCCGCCAGCGGTCCGGCCGGCCGGACCAACACGCTGGTGTCGGCGGACACCGCGACGTGCGCGGACTGCCTGCGCGAGCTGGCCGATCCGGCGGACCGTCGGTTCGGGTATCCGTTCATCAACTGCACCAACTGCGGGCCCAGGTTCACGATTATCCGCGACGTGCCCTACGACCGGCCGCTGACCACCATGGCGGACTTCGAGATGTGCGGTCCGTGCGCGGCGGAATACCACGATCCCGCCGACCGCCGCTTTCACGCGCAGCCGACGTGCTGCCCGGCCTGCGGCCCGCGGCTCGCGTTGCTCGATCCGGCCGGGAACCCAGTGCCGGGGCCGCCGCTGGCGCGGACCGCCGAACTGCTGCGCCAGGGCCGGGTGCTCGCCATCAAGGGGCTGGGCGGCTATCACCTCGCCGCCGACGCCGCCTGCGAGCAGGCCGTCGCGGCTCTGCGGGCCCGCAAGCACCGTGAAGACAAGCCGTTCGCGGTGATGGTCGCGGACCTGGCCGCCGCCCGGCGGCTGTGCGAGCTTGACGGTGCCGCGGCCGACCTGCTGACGAGCCCGGGCCGGCCTATCGTGCTGCTGACGCGCCGGCCGGACGCGGACGTGGCCGCGTCGACGGCGCCGGGGAACCGCAGCCTCGGGATCATGCTGCCCTATACCCCGCTGCATCATCTGCTGCTCCGGGCGGTCGGCCGTCCGATGGTGCTGACCAGCGGGAACGTCTCCGACGAGCCGATCATGTTCCGCGACGACGACGCGCTGGCCGCGCTCGGCGAGATCGCTGACGCGTTCCTGCTCCACGACCGGGCCATTCACATCAGGACCGACGACTCGGTGGCCCGGGTGTTCGGCGGCCGCCCGATGCTGATCCGGCGGTCACGGGGCTACGTGCCCGAACCGCTCTCGGTCACCCGCCCGTTCCGCCGCCCGGTGCTGGCCTGCGGCGCTGAGTTGAAGAACACGTTCTGCCTGGCCCGGGACCGCCACGCCTTCATCTCGCACCACATCGGGGACCTGGGGAACGCCGAGACCCTGCGGTCCTTCACCGAGGGCATCGAGCACTTCCGCCGGCTGTTCGACATCGACCCGCGGGTCGTGGCCCATGACCTGCACCCGGAGTACCTGTCCACCAAGTACGCGGTGGAGCTGGCCGGAATCGACCTCGCCGGGGTGCAGCACCATCACGCGCACATCGCCTCCTGCCTGGCCGACAACGGCGCGGTCGGCCCGGTGATCGGGGTGGCCTTCGACGGGACCGGCTACGGCACCGACGGCACCATCTGGGGTGGTGAGTTCCTGGTCGCCGACCTGGCCGGGTTCGAGCGCGCCGGCCATCTCGCGCCGGTGCCGATGCCCGGGGGAGCGGCCGCGATCAGGCAGCCGTGGCGGATGGCGGCGGCCTACCTCGACGCGGACCCGCAGTCCCCGGGCGGTCAGGGAAAGGATTACCTCGACGTCATGCGACGCAACGCCGAGCGCTGGCCCACCATAGTCGCCATGGCCCGCAAGGGCGTCAACTCGCCGATGACCTCAAGCGCCGGGCGGCTGTTCGACGCCGCCGCGGCCATCCTGGGCGTCCGGGACGCGATCAACTACGAGGGCCAGGCGGCGGTGGAGCTCGAGCAGCTAGCCGATCCCGGCGAGACCGGCGCCTACCCGGCGGACATCGAGACCAGCCCGTCGGCAGCCGTGCCACTTCGCGCCGGCCTGGCGGCTTCGCGCGGCGGTTTCCGGGCCCGCGGCGGTGATCTTCTCCACGGGGTCGTCGATGACCTCGCGACCGGGATCGCGCCCGAGGTCATCGCGGCGCGTTTCCACCACGGCGTCGCCGCGCTGATCGAGGCGGGATGCCTGCTGACCCGGGAACGGTCGGGGCTGGGCACGGTGGCGCTTTCCGGCGGCGTGTTCCAGAACCAGCTGCTGCT
>PMST01000333.1:11397-13436 GCA_003168295.1 Actinomycetota bacterium | reverse complement strand
CGGCGGTGACCCGACGCAGGTCTGGCGTCAGCAGATACGCGGCAGCGGATCGCCGACCAGCAGGTCGACGATCCGGGTCCCGCCGAACGCGGTCTTCAGCTGGACGATCCCCGGCTGCTCGGCCCGCACGTGGCCGATGACCGCGGCCTGCTCCCCGAGCGGGTGCCCGCGCATCGCCGCAATGGCGTGATCGGCCTCCTCGCCCGGCACGACCGCGACCAGGCGACCCTCGCACGCCACGTACATCGGGTCGATGCCAAGCAGCTCCGAGGCCCCGCGGACCTCGGCGCGGACCGGGATGTCGTCCTCGCTGACCAGGACGCCGACGTTGGCCGCCTTGGCGATCTCGTTGAGGATCGTGGCCACGCCGCCGCGGGTCGCGTCGCGCATGGCCCGGACGCTGGGGACCGAGTTCAGCAGCTCCGCCACCAGCCCGTTCAGCGGTGCCGTGTCGGAGCAGATATCCGCCTCGATGTCGAGCTCGCCGCGGGCCAGCATGATGGTGATGCCGTGGTCGCCGATGGGCCCGGAGACGAGGATGGCGTCGCCCGGCCGGGCCCGGGCCGCACCGAGGATCACGTCCCGCTCGATCAGGCCCACTCCCGCGGTGTTGATGTAGCAGCCGTCGGCCTTGCCCTTCTCGACCACCTTGGTGTCGCCGGTGACGATGCGCACCCCGGCCGCGGCGGCCGCGTCTCGCATCGACGCGGTGACCCGCAACAGGTCCGCGACGGGAAACCCTTCCTCGAGGATGAACCCGGCCGACAGGTACAGCGGGGTGGCACCGGCCACCGACAGGTCGTTGACCGTGCCGTTGACGGCTAGGTCGCCGATGTCACCGCCGGGGAAGAACAGCGGCTTGACCACGTAGGAATCGGTGGTCAGGGCCAGCCGGGTGCCGTTGATGGTCAGCTCGGCCGCGTCTTCAAGCGGCTCGAGCAGCGGGTTACGGAACGCGTCCAGAAAGATGGCCTCGATCAGGGTCTGGGTCGCCTTGCCGCCGGCGCCGTGCGACATCGTGATGCGTTCTTCCCTGACCCGCGGGCGGCGGCGCCTGGCGCGGTCGATGCGGTCCAGGACCTGCTGCTCCGGGTCCGCCAACGGCAGCTGCCGCCGGCCCCCCGCGTCCCTTTCCAGCTCATCGAGCCGTTCGTGCTCGTCGTGATCGTGCAGGGCCTGATCGACCCAGGACGGCTGGTCCTGTCCTACCCGTCCGGTCGTCATGCCCGGCTCACCTGGGCCTCCGGAACCCGGTTGCGGTTCATCCGGCCGAAGTTGTAGTAGGCCGCGCAGGCGCCCTCCGGGGACACCATGCAGGTCCCGATCGGGGTCTCCGGCGTGCACGCGGTGCCGAACACCTTGCACTCCCACGGCTTAAGCACGCCCTTGAGCACCTCGCCGCACTGGCAGGCCTTCGGGTCGGCCACCCGCACCCCGGGCACCTGGAACAGTAGCTCCGCATCCATGGCCGCGTACTTCTCCCGGACCTTGAGCGCCGAATGCGAGATGAAGCCGAGGCCGCGCCACTCGAAGTAGGGCCGCAGCTCCATCGTCTCGTTAATGGCCCTCAGTGCCGCCTGGTTGCCGTCCCACGGCACCACCCGGGAGTACTGGTTCTCCACCTCGGACCGGCCCTGCGACAGCTGTACCATCAGCATGTAGATGGACTGCAAGATGTCGAGCGGCTCGAAACCCGCCGTCACGACCGGCTTGCCGTACTGGCTGGCGATGAATTCGTATGGCCGGCAGCCGATCACCGTGGAGACGTGGCCCGGGCCGATGAAGCCGTCGAGCCGCAGGTCCGGTGAGTCCAGGATGGCCTTGATGGCCGGGACGATCGTGACGTGGTTACAGAAAACCGAGAAGTTCGTCAGCCCCTCGCGGGCGGCGCGCAGCATGGTCATCGCGGTGGACGGCGCGGTCGTCTCGAACCCGATCGCCATGAACACGACCTGCTTGTCCGGGTTCTGCCTGGCGATCTTCAGCGAGTCCAGCGGCGAGTACACCATCCGTATGTTGGTGCCTTCGGCGTTGGCGTC